>DASYSS010000042.1 GCA_036003045.1 Gemmatimonadaceae bacterium | reverse complement strand
CGGCCGCGTGATCGTTTGCACCAACGTGTCCGTGCGCACGACGGTGTTGGTCGTCGTCACCGTATCGACGCGAGGCGGCATCTGCAGCGTGTCGGTACGGTAGATGGTGACCGTGTCGACCCTCGGCATCGGTGCGACTTCGCCGCTTTCTTTCTTCACCGAGATGCGCTTCGTCGAACGCGGGCGCGCATGGGTGGTGTCCTGCGCTAGAGACGCCGACGCGTCGAGCGCCATTAACGCCGCGCCGGCAGCGAGGACGAACGCATGACCCTTCAACATTGTGTCTCCTCCTCTCCACCGTCCTCGACTCGCCCCCGGGGACGGCTCCCGGGCGAAACGTGCTCAAGCGATCGTGCTCGTCTACACATTCCGAGCGACTGAAAAGCGTCGCGGCACCGTCGCAGTCCAGGGCAGGGCCCGTGCCTGGATACCTGAATTGTGAAGGTTCTCGAAAGCGTCATGAGCAGCCCGAAGTGCACGATGAGCAGACCGAAGCACACGCACAAAAAAAGGACAGCGACCTTGGCTCACTGGTCGCTGTCCTTTCTTCAGGTCTCGACGCCGCGTCGTCGCGGCATCGTCCGCCATTCGCGTCTCAGTACCAGTTGAGCCCGAACATGAAGGGCAGTTGCCGCGCCATCGGCGCATTGTCAGGCGTGAAGGCCAACACGCGCGACTCGATGAAGAGCTCCGTGTGGCCCCACATCAACGAGGCGCCGCCGCCGGCGTTCCAACCATTCTGATTCTGCCACGAATCGACCGGGCCGGTGAATACGGCGGAGCCGTCCGGGGAGTCCACGCGCAGGCCGAGGTTCTTGAAGGACGTGTGCGTGTAGCCGCCGATCGCGTAGAGCGAGAAGAGATGGCTCGTTCCGAACGTATGATGCAGGAACGGCAGCTGCGCCTTCGCGTCGAGGCTGAGGTTCCAGATCGTTCCGTGCGGCGGATCGGGCGGCGTCACGAACCCGGCGTCCTGGGCGGGCCGCGTGAAGTTCACGTCGGCGCGCACTCCGAACACCTTCAGCGCGTCTTGCCACCCGACCTGGAACTGCGCGCTCGGTCCCGTGTTGTTCGGGTTGAACAGCGCACCCGCCGGCGTGCTGAGGCCACCGGCAAAACCGAGGTACATACCATTGGGTAGTCTGACCGGCGGCACGGGAGGCGTGACCGTCACGGTGTCCACGTGAGTGACCGTGTTGGTTCGCGTCACTGTGTCATGAATCGTGACCGGCGGCGTCGTCAGTCGAAGCGTGTCGGTCTTGAAGACCGTCACCGTGTCGTGAATCGGCTTGGCGATCTCTCCGGCCGCTTCTTTCTTGATGGGAATGCTCCTGCTCGAGCGGGGCTTCGTCTTCGTCGTGTCCTGTGCTCCCGCCACAGCCGCTCCCAGCGCGGTCAGCGCCGTGACGGCCGCCAGCAACCTCGTGATGCGTGGATCCATGGTCAGCTCTCCGGTCCGTCCTCTCCTCGCCCCCGCGGGACGACAGCTGGGCGGAAGACATCGCTCGCGCGAGTCGTTCCGATCGACGGGTCACCGTCGCGGCAACGCCAACGTACTCAAGCATAGGTTGTGCCGTTCCGAAAGACCAATTGCGCGCTCGTTCGACGAACGGTTGGCTTCGTCATCCGTCCCGTAAGACCGGCTTCATCAGCCTTGCCCGGAGGCCAATTCCAGTTTCACCGTGGCCACGCATCCTCTCCGGTCGCTTCGATTTGCGAGCGACAACGACCCGCCGTGTGCCTCGGCGATCTGGCGCGAAAGGACGAGCCCGATTCCCGAGCCCTGAGGCTTGGTGGTAAAGAACGGCACAAAGAGGTTCGACGCGCTGGCCAGCCCGGGACCATCGTCTTCGACCATGAGCGACAGGGTGCTGTTGCGCCGGGACCACCGGATACGCACGCCGCCGTGGGTCTCCAGCGAGGCGTCGGCGGCGTTTCGGACGAGGTTGATGAGCAGCTGATCCAGCTGGTCGCCGTCCGCCTCGAGCGTTGCGGCCGGACCCGCGACGACTCGGACCGGAACGCGCGTCTCGAGCGAGGCCACGCGCCGCACCCACGCGCCGACGTCGAGCGGCGCCTTGTTCGGCGCGGGAAGCTTGGCGAGCCGCGCGTAAGCGGACATGAATCGCACGAGCCCCTCGGAACGTCCGCCGATCACGCCGAGCCCGCGCCGCAGATCCTCGTCGGCGTCGGCGGTGCGCGTCGGCCGATCGAGCAGCGTGAGCAACGTGCCCGTGATCGAGCGAATCGGCGCGAGCGAATTGTTGATCTCGTGGCTCAGCACGCGAACGAGACGCTGCCACGCTTGCAATTCTTCTTCACGCAGCGTTCGGCTCACGTCGGACAACACGAGCAGCGTATGCGGCCTGCCGTCCTGCCGGAACGAGCCGCGCCGCACCTCCCAACGTCCCGAGCCTCCGGCGAAGGTCACGTCCATCGTCTGCGGCGATGCTCCTTCGAGCAGATCGACGAGTCCGACCTGTTCGGCGGTGCGGCCGAGCAGCCGCTCGGACGGTTGCGCGAGAAGCCGCTCTCCGGCGCGGTTCACCAGTCGCACGCGCTCGGCGTCGTCGAACGCGAACACGGCGACGTCGATCTCCGCCATGACCGTGCGCAGGAGCGCCGTCGCTTCCATCGCCCCCAGCCGCTGCGCGCGCAGCGTCTCGCCGAGGAGGTTCGATTCCATGAACGCGAGTCCGAGCGCGTCCTCGCGGTCGGCGCCGCGGGCGCGGATCGAATAGTCTCCCTCGCGCAGCGCGGCCAACATGTTGGAGAGCGTCTGAAGCGGGCGAACGACGCGCTCGCGCAGCGCCACGGCGAAGCCGAGCCACGCGCCGACGACGAGAAGGCTCAGCGTCCAGCGCACGCTCAGGCTGAAGTCGCCGCGCCAAAGCAGAATCATCGACACGAGCACGGCGGGGAATCCGGCGAGCAGGGCGAGCCGGAAGATGAGCCGTTCGTGATGCGGCTCGCGCGGCGGCTGATCAGTTCCCCCCCGCGCGAGGGTGCCCGCGTCCTGGATTCCGCCGCCCGGTGCCGGCGTCCGTCGGCTAGAGGCCATACGACGCGATGCGCCGGTAGAGCGCGCTCCGCGACAGACCCAGCGCCTGCGCGGCGCGACTCACATTGCCCTCGTAGCGCGATAGCGCTTTCTGAATGAGCATCTTCTCGACGTCCTCGAGCGGCAACTCGTCGAGTCGCGGCGCGGCGCCCGACGCGCCGGCACGCAGCCCGAGGTCGGAGGCGCGGACCTGGTCGCCGGCCGCCATCAGCACGGCCCGTTCGACGGCGTGGTCGAGCTCGCGGATGTTGCCGGGCCACGAGTGCGCGAGCAGCGCCTGCATTCCGCCGGCGTCGAAGCCGCTGAGCGTCTTGTGGTAGCGTGTCGTGTGTCGGCGGAGAAAATGCGCGGCCAGCGCCGGGATGTCTTCGCGGCGATCGCGCAGCGGCGGCAGGCTGATCTCGATCGTGTTGAGCCTGAAGAGCAGGTCTTCGCGAAATCGCCCTTCGGCGACCTCCTGTTGGAGGTTGGCGTTCGTCGCCGACACGACCCGTACGTCGACGTGCCGCGCCTTCGAGGACCCGACGCGCTCCACGTCGCCCGTCTGGAGCACGCGCAGCAGCTTTGACTGGAGCCCGAGGGACACGGTGCCGATCTCGTCGAGGAAGATCGTCCCGCCGTCGGCGAGCTCGAACCGTCCGACGCGATCGGTCTTGGCGTCGGTGAACGCGCCGCGCACGTGCCCGAACAGTTCGCTCTCGAAGACGCCTTCCGAGAGTCCGCCCATGTTGACCGCGATGAACGACCGCGCGGCTCGCGGCGACGCCGAGTGCAGCCATTGCGCCACGAGCTCCTTGCCCGTGCCGTGTTCGCCCGTGATCAACACGTTCGCGTCCGACGGTCCGATGCGCTCCATCAGCTGCACGATCGGCTTCATCTTCGGCGACTCGGCGATCATCCGCGGCAAGTGGTCGCGCCGCAGCAGCCGGTTCTCCGACTCGAGCCGCTGCGCCCGGCGCAGCGCGCGCCCGAGGTCGACCTGCACGCCGAGAATCGAGACGAGGCGCGCGTTGTCCCACGGCTTCTCGACGTAGTCGCGGGCGCCCCGCCGCATCGCCTCGACCGCGTTGTCGATGCTTCCCCACGCCGTCATGACGACGACCGGCATGCTGGGCTCGAGCGTTTGCACCGACGCCAGCAGGTCGAGTCCTTCTTTCCCCGACGTGGTGTCGCGCGTGTAGTTCATGTCGAGCAGCATCGCGTCGTAGTCGCGACGCTCGAGCGCGGCCAGCGCCGCGCTCGGCGAGCTCACCGTGTGGACGTCGAAGCCGTGGCCTTTGAGCAACAGACGCAGCGCTTCGAGCACGTCCGCTTGATCGTCGGCGACGAGAATCTGCGGGGCAGGGCCGGCCGGTTCCGCTCGCATGGCGGAAGATAGTCGCCGAGGCACGACGCACGCATCTTGCGACCCTCGTCCGCATGTCGAGCGCGGCGCGCGTCAAGATCCTCGGCCGTCGCCCGCCGCTCGTCGACCCGCGCGACGGCGACATCGAAACCGACGAGTCGAGTCCCGAGCGTCGCTCGCTCCTCGCGATCGCCGGCAACCTGCTCGCCGAAGTCAGCCTGCCGAAGATGGTCTCGGCTCTCGCGCTGCTGATCGTCGTGCCGGCCATTCTGCTCGGCCTCGCGCCCATCGTCGCGACGATCTGGGCCCGCAAAATGACCGCCGCTCCCGGAACGACGGGAACTGGGGCGTTGCTCGTCTTCGCCGTGCTCTTCGCCTTGGCCTGGTACGGCGGCCGCCCCTTGCTCCGCGCCGTCGAGAACAGCTTCTGGTCGCTGAACGCGCTGGCGATCCAGCCCGGCTACGTCGCGTGGCGAGAGCTGCTCCTTCATTTGTCGCGTCGCCTGAAGGGCGCCGGGCCGAGCGAGACGACGCAAGCGCGCGGACGCGCCGCGGCGTCGGCGGCGGCCGGCGTGATTCTCTGCGTGCTCGCGCTCGTCGTGCTTCGACTCGTTTGGCCGGCGACGCATTGGGTCGGAACGCTCTCGGACTTCCGGACACCGCACTGGCTCTTTCTCACGGCGCTGGCGAATGCGACGGCCGTGGCGATGGCGTATCTCGCCGTCGCCGGCCTGGTGTGGGGAATCGCCGACGCGACGATGCCGCAGCCGCGCGAGCTCGACGCCTTCCGATCGCGGGAGGAGTTCGTGCGCTCCTGGCGCGTCGCCCACCTCTCGGACATTCACGTCGTCGGCGAGCGCTACGGGTTTCGACTGGGCAGCGGGCGCGCGGGGCCGCGCGGCAACGACACTTTCGTCGCCGCGCTCGAGCGACTCGACGCGATTCATCGCCGCGCGCCGCTCGACGCGGTCGTCATCACCGGCGACCTGACCGATGCCGGCACGCCGGCGGAGTGGAGCGAACTGCTCGACACGCTCGAGCGGTTTCCGCGGCTCGAGCAGCTCATCGTCGCGCTGCCGGGGAATCACGACGTGAACATCGTCGACCGCGCGAACCCGGCGCGCCTCGACTTGCCGTCGAGCCCGAAAAAACGTCTGCGCGAGGTGCGCACCCTCTCGGCGCTGGCGGCGCTGCAGGGCTCACGCGTGCGTGTCGTCGACCGAGAGAACTGCGGACTTGGCGAATCCCTCGATCGTACGCTTTCGCCGAAGGCGAGCGACATCGCCGGCTTCGCCGACAGCGGGGCACGACGGCTCGGCAAGGTGAGCGGCAAAGCATGGACGTCGGCGTTTCCGATGGTCCGGCCGCCCGAACGTGACGACGGTCTCGGCGTCATCGTTCTCAACTCGAACGCCGAGACGCACTTTTCATTCACCAACGCGCTCGGGCTCGTGCCGGCGGACGAGGCGCGGGCGCTCGAGATCGCGATGCGCGCGTTCCCGCGCGCGTACTGGGTCGTCGCGTTGCATCATCACATCGTCGAGCACCCCAAGCTCGGCCACTCGCTCGCCGAACGCATCGGAACGACGCTGATCAACGGGAGCTGGGTCGCGCGGCGCCTGCAGCGCGTCGGTGCTCGGACGGTCGTCATGCACGGGCACCGCCATATCGACTGGATGGGCCAGTGCGGGGACGTGCTGATTCTCTCCGCGCCGTCGGTGGTGATGCCGGCGTCGGACGACGGCGCGGTCTACTTCCATATACACACAGTCGGCATCGACTCCACCGGGCGCATCGGTCTTGGCATTCCGGAGCGGGTCGACGTGCCCGCTTCGTAACGCCTCGTCGGCTGGAGCGGACGCGCTAGTGTCCGGCGCCGGTGGCCGACGAATGCGCACGTTCACGCCGCCGGAGCTGGTTCTCTGCGCGATCGCGGTGGTCGGTGCGATCGTCGGAGTCGTCGCGCTCTCGGCCGGCTGGATCACCATCTGAGGACCGGCGGGACGGACGATGGACCACTTTGCGCTGCTCGCGCTGACGTCGGTCCTGTTCATCGTGAATCCCATCGCCGTGATTCTCCGGGTCGTGGCGATGCGCATGCTGCACGGCGAACGGCGCACACAGGAGAGCGCAACCGAGATCAGCGAGGGGAGCGCCAAGTCCGACGTCGCCCTCACGCCGCTCGCCATGCCGATGCTCGCCGGTCCGGGCGCCATCTCCACGGTGATGGTTCTCTCGGGCCAAGCCGGATCGACGACCGAAAGGCTCGCCGTCTACCTGGCAGTCGTGGTGACGATGGCGCTGTCGTGGATCGCGCTCCGACTGGGCGAGCGCGTCGTCGTCCGCCCTGGGCGAAACGGGGATTCGCGTCATGACGCGCATCATGGGCCTGCTGCTGGCGTCCGTCGCCGTGCAGTTCGTGATGACGGGTGGCAGGAACGCCTTGCGCGGGGTTTCGTAGCTAGCTTGACGTCGTGGCTTCCGGCCCGTCCACCTCGCGCCCGCTCCGCGTTCTTCACGTCGTTCCGTGCTACGCGCCGATGGTCGGCGGCGTCGAGCGTGTGGTGCAAGCCGTGTCTGAGCGACTGGTTGGGCGCGGACACGACGTGTCCGTGCTCACGTTCGATGTCGCGAGCAAGCGGGACTTCTACTCGGGGCCCGGCGCGGGATTGCCGCCGCGAGACCGGCTGAACGGCGTCAGGATTTTTCGCGTCAGTCCGGCCGGAACGCTGGATCGAATCCACCGCTGGTGGCTGCGTATGCCCGGTGGCTGGCGCACGACCACGTGGTTGGCCGGCGACGAAGAGCTGTGGCCATTCGAGCGGCCGAGTGGACTCAGCATGGTGATGCCGCTCGCGCTGATCGGCGCCGACGTGATCACGTCGGTGAATTGGGGCTATCCGCCGGCGTTCTGGGCGTCCCGCCGCAATCTGCGCCGCCGACCTCACGTGGCGGTTCCGGTGCTTCACATCGAGCGTCCGTGGGCGCAGAAGCCCGTCTACACGCGCATGCTTGGCGATTCCGACGCGGTGATCGTGTTCACGGATGCGGAGGGAGATTTCGTGCGAGCGCGAGGCGCGCGCGAGATCGCGGTGGCCGGTGCCGGAGTCGATCCGGATCGCTACGCGCATCGCGACGGCGCGCGGATCAGAGCCCTCTATGGGGTCGGCGATCGCCCGCTCGTCGGCTTCGTCGGACGACAAGAGACGGCGAAGGGAGCCCCGACGTTGATCGAGGCCATGCGCATCGTCTGGCGACAGGTGCCGAACGCCGTGCTTCTGATGGCCGGCCAGCGCGCGCACCGGGAGCAGGCCGTCGCGACGATGCTGGACGCGCTGTCGGTCGACGACCGAGGCCGCGTCGTTCTCATCGACGATTTCGCCGACGACGACGGCCCGTCGATTCTGGACGCGTGCGACGTGATCGCGCTACCGTCGGTCGAGGAATCGTTCGGGATGGTGATGATCGAAGCGTGGATGTGCGGCACGCCCGTCATCGGCGCCGACATTCCGTCGACGCGCTGCATCATCGAGTCTGGCGAGGACGGATTCGTCGCCAAGCCGTTCGATCCCGCCGATCTGGCGGAGAAAATCCTCGACCTGCTCGCCGATCCGGCGAAGCGCGCGCGATTCGGCGAGCAGGGGCGCGCGAAGGTGCTTTCGCGGTACACGTGGGACCGCGTGACGGACGTCTGGGAGGCGACGCTGCGAAAGGCCGCGGCGCGTTAGCGCGCGACGGTCGGTCCGTGGCTGACCGGCCCCTCCGACCCGGTGATCCAGCCGTCCTTCAGCTCGATGATCCGGTGGCCGAACTTCGCATTTTCCTCGGAGTGCGTCACCTGGATGATCGTCGTTCCCGCCTGATTCAACTTCGTGAACAATTCCATGATCTCGCGGCCCTGGCTCGAATGCAGGTTGCCGGTGGGCTCGTCGGCGAGAATGAGGCGGGGTTTCGCGATGACGGCGCGCGCGACTCCGACGAGCTGCTGCTGCCCGCCGGAAAGCTGCCGCGGATACAGGTCTTTCTTTCCGACCATCCCGAATCGGTCGAGCGTGTCGGCGACGATCGCCTCGCGCTCCGACTTCTTCACGTTCCGGTACGACAGCGGAATGTCCAGGTTCTCGGCCACCGTGAGATCGTCGATCAGGTGGTACTGCTGAAAGACGAACCCGATGTGCTCTTTGTTCAACGCGACGCGTTGCTTGTGGCTCATCGCGTGAACCGGATGCCCGAGGAAGAAGAACTCTCCCGTCCATGCGCTGTCGAGCATGCCGAGGATGGCGAGCAGCGTGGATTTGCCGGCGCCCGACGGGCCCATGACCGAGACGAACTCGCCCGGTTGGATCTCGGTCGTGATGCGCCGCAGCACGTACGAGCGGCCGGCGGCGGTCTCGAAGACCTTCTCGAGGTTGCGCATCGAGATGACGGGTCCGACGATCGGCGGCTGCGGCGCGTCGCGCGTGACCGTGGGGGCGGGCTTGGTGAAGAAGGCCATGGTGACTCCTAAGTTAACGGCGCGCTCCGGCGGGAGCCGGTGAAACCGGCCCCGCGGAGCGTACATCGAATGGCGGGTGGGGACTAGAGCCCGACGTTCTCGCCGCGGCGCTCTTCGACCACGCGTCCGTCGAAGAGATGCACCGAGCGATCGGCGTGGGCGGCGTAGCGCGGGTCGTGCGTGACCATGCAGATCGTCGCGCCACCGCGGTGCAGCTCGCGAAGCAACTCCATGACCGCTTCGCCGTTCGTCGAATCGAGGTTTCCAGTCGGCTCGTCGGCGAGCAGGATGAGCGGATCGCCGGCGACCGCGCGGGCCACGGCGACGCGCTGCTGCTGACCTCCGGAGAGCTGCGCCGGATAGTGCTTCATGCGGTGGCTCATGCCCACGCGCTCGAGGGCGTCGGTGACGCGCTGCTTGCGCTCGGCCGCCGACATGCCGCGATACGTGAGCGGCAATTCCACATTTTCATAGACCGTGAGATCGCCGATCAGATTGAAGGCCTGGAAGATGAAACCGATCTGACGGTTACGGATGCGCGCGCGCTGCGACGGCGTGAGCTGCGCGACCGGTTCGCTGGCCAGCGTGTACTCACCGTCCGACGGGGTGTCCAGCAATCCGAGAATGGAGAGGAGCGTCGTCTTGCCGCATCCCGACGGTCCGGCGATGGCGACGTATTCGCCCGGCGCGATCTCGAGGTGGATGTCCTGCAGCGCGTGGGTCTCCACCTCGTCCGTGTAGAAGACCTTCTTGATACCGGCCAAGCGAATCAGCGCCTGGCTGGCGTTGCCGGAAGCGGCGGAGAGGGCCGATGACGAGGAAGTTGACTCAGTGGCCATGGGATGCTCGCGGGTGAGGTGGAGGAAGGAACGTTCTATACGGCGCGCATGCGCCTATTTGATTCGAACTCGGTTTGTGGCGTCGAACTGGGACATGTCGTTCACGATCAGGCTGTCGCCGACCTTCGCGCCGTTCTTGATCTCGATGGTGTTGACCGACGCGCGGCCGAGCTGAACGGTGATGCGCTCCGCTTCGCCGGAATTCGGCAGCACGCGGAAGATCCCGACCGAATTGCCCGGCTGGCCGAAGCCCGGACGGGCGACGAAGAGCACATCGCTCAGACGCTCGAGTTGGATCGTGCCGTCGACGGCGAGGTCGGAACGCGTACCCGCCGGCAGCGAATCTTCGATACGCACTTCGACGGTCACTGTTCCCGCGACCGACGACGGGTCGGTGCGCGTCACGCGTCCTTTCACGACCGTGTTGTTGTGGAGATCGATCGTCGCCGGAAGCCCGGGCACGATCTCGACCGCCTGCGTTTCGGGAACGCGCAGCACCGCCTTGAGGCGGCCCGGCTGCACGACGCGGGCGAGCGTCGTTCCCGCGTTCACGTACTGTCCCAACTCGAGCGGGGGATTGCCCAGCGTCTGGAGCAAGCCGGCCTCCGGAGCGATGACGCGCATCGACTCGACGCGGTTCTTCTGATCGTTCAGGATCGCCTTGAGCCCTTCGACCTGCTGTTGCTGAAGATCGATCTGTTGCTTCTCCGACGCCTCCATTTCTTCGAGCTTCTTCTTCTCGATGTCCGAGCGAAGTTTCAGCTCGTCGGCCGCGTCGCGCGCCGCGGCGACGTCGTTGGCGGACGCAAGCTTCTTGGCAGCGAGCGAGTCCTGAACGGCCGCCGCGCGGATCGCCGCATTGAGCTGCGTCTGCATGTTCGCGATCACGCCCTGCTGCGCGAGGAACTGCTGATGCAGCGACGTCTTGAGCGTCGCCAGCCCGGAGTATGCGCTGCTCAGGGCCTGCTGATCTTGCAGCAGCGCGAGGCGCACATCGGGATTGTCGAGCACGACCAGCAACGTGTGCGCCGTCACGGGAACGCCAGGCTGCACCGGCAACTCCTCGACACGGCCGTTGGTCAGGGCCGTGACGTTCCGGACGTACTCCGGCTCGAGCGTGCCGGGTGCGTTTACGTCGCGCGTCATCGAGCCGCGCTTGACCGTGTCGATCCAGAGTGTGCCGCGCTCGACCGGCGGAGCCGCCGGACGAAGACGACTGATCGCGACCGTCACGGCGACAATCGCCACGAGGCCGACACTCAATCCGACGATCTTCTTTGTCTTTTTGGGTGGTTCGCGCTTGATGTCCAAGGGGCCGTCTCGTGCGGTGGGAACGGGTGGAGGATGGCCTGCCAGCTTGGATCGCCAATGAAAGGTCCATGCCGCCCGGACGCACGTTCTAAACCATGTACGAACAAAAGGTTGCAGCTTCTTGCGATGCTTGCCGCCGGTACCGGTCTGCTCGGGTGTGGGACTCGACGTCCCACAAGCGAACATCCAAACGGACGCGGCGTGCTCGGGGTTTCAGACCCTATGAGACAGCGGCATCGCGGAATAGGTTGCTGACAGATGATCCGCCTCTACCGGCGGTTCGAAACCGCCCCCGCCGCGCTCGCCAGGTCTTTCGTCCTGATCGTCGTCGCCGCGAGGATGAATGGACAGGTGCCGAGTCGGCCGATTCGACTCTGTGCCGGCGGAGACGTCACTCTTGGATCCAATCTCGACCCCAAGTGGGCCCGCGCCGCGGCCGATACGCTGCGACGTCGGTTCGGGATGAGCTCGCTCCCCGACAGTCTGGCGAAGCAACTCGCGCCGCTCGTGCGTGGCGCCGACGTCGTCCTGCTCAACATCGAGGGTGCGATCGGGTCCGGCCCTCCGCCGGTACCGCCGAAATGCAGCCCGCGATCGAAGAACTGTTACGCGTTCCGTATGCCGCCGAGCGCGGGCGCGGCGCTTCGGCGAGCGATCGACAGCGGATCGGTGATCGTCGGAAACGTGGCCAACAATCACTCGCACGATGCCGGCGAAGAGGGGCGCGACACGACCGTGGCGCGGCTCAAGCGCGCCGGGATCTTCGTCGTCGGCGCGGACACCATCGCGACGCCAGTCGGGCTTCCCTCGGGCGACACGATCGCGATGCTCGGCTTCCACACCGATTCCGACGCGCCGGACGCGCGCGACCTCGCCGCCGTTCGCCGCCACGTACGACGCGCCGCCGACCGTTATCCGATCGTCGTCGTGACGATGCACCTTGGCGCCGAGGGTCCGCCGGCGCAGCGCACGCGGAACGCCGAAGAGCTTTTTCTCGGAATGGATCGCGGCAATCCCGTCGGCTTTGCCGACGCCGCATTCTCTGGCGGCGCGACGCTCGTCGTCGGCCACGGGCCGCATGTGCTCCGCGCGGCGGAATGGCGCGACGACCGCCTCGTGTTCTATTCGCTCGGCAACCTGCTCACGTACGGACCGTTCAACATGCACGAGCCGACGAATCGCGGCGCCGTCGCTTGCGCGACGATCGACTCGGCGGCCTACGTGTCAGACGCCGAGCTTCGGCCGACGATGCAGCTGTGGCCGGGGGTTCTCCAGCGAGATCAAACACATCGTGCGTTTAGCCTGATCGATTCGCTCAGCGCGCTGGATTTTCCAACGTCGGGCGCCCGCGTGGACTCGACTGGCCGCCTCTCGAAACGGGGGATCCCGATTCGAAAACCCTAAAACACGACGACGGCCTGATCGCGGATGATCGCTGATTCACAAGGCACGTCCGCGCGGATTGTTCTTGAAATCCGCGCTCGTCCGCGTTCAGTGCTTTCGTTCTGTAGAATTACGGCGAGCCGACGAACGGGGCGTTTAGTTGCCGCCCTTGGCCGCGACGGCCGGCGGTGTCGTCGCCGTGCTGTCGTCGAGGAGGAGGATGCGGCGCACGCCGCGCCAGACTTTGATGCGCGGAGAGGCCGGCCGGTCGAGCGGTGTTTCGATGACCCGGCCCGCGGCGCTGCTGGCCTGCACGAAGCGGCCGTCGCCGACGTAGATGCCGACGTGGCTCACCGCGCCCTTCTTGCCCTTGCCGAACGTGAGCACGTCGCCGGGGAGCAAGCGGCTCGTGTCCTTGATGATCGCGAGGCCGACCTTGGCTTGCTGCTTGGCCGTCCGCGGGACATCGAGGTTGAGCGCGGCCATCACGAACTTCACCAGGCCGCTGCAGTCGAAGCCTTTCTCAGGCGAACCGCCGCCGAACCGGTACTTCGTGCCGATCTGCGCGCGGGCCATCGAGACGATGGAATCGCGCATCG
Source organism: Gemmatimonadaceae bacterium (assembly GCA_036003045.1). Taxonomy (NCBI): domain Bacteria; kingdom Pseudomonadati; phylum Gemmatimonadota; class Gemmatimonadia; order Gemmatimonadales; family Gemmatimonadaceae; species Gemmatimonadaceae bacterium. The sequence goes on along the minus strand of DASYSS010000042.1, from coordinate 124,919 downwards.
CCTGAGCCGAGTTGCTCATCGCCGTGAATGGCTTGGCCTCGAACGGCTTCACCTCGACGGTCTTGGCGTCTTGCGCCATCGCCGGGGCAAACGCCATCGACGCGAACGCGATCGCGACGAGCGCGACCTTCATTCGTGCGAAGCGGTTTGGCGACGATGGAATCATGGTTAGGCGGCTCAAAAGTCTCGGTCAGTCTACGGCGTGATCGGCATTCGGTCAACGGTACGAGTTAAGGTTCGTCCGACGCGGTTCAACGAGCACTTTTGGCCGCCGCCTGCAACGCACTTACTCACCCCGTGCCACAAATCGCATCACCGAATGCGCAACATTTTATGTGTCTGCAGACTCAACCTCCACCGGGGGTTCGAGAGGCAATACCGCAGGGCAGCTTCAGTATTCTCTGATACGGCTGGGCCGTCCATGGGCTGAAGGAAAAATTGACCGAACGCGAGCGACTCGAAACCGCTCGGATCGAGGCCCGGCTGGGGATACACGAGCTTGAGCTCGTCCCCGTGGCGAAGCTCGAGCGGCACCCGTGCCTTTGGGCTTACGCAAATCCAATCCAGTCCCGGCGGTGGCTGCATGGTCCCATTTGTCTCCACCGCGACCTTGAAACCGCGCGCGTGCAGCGCGTCGATCGCCGCCTCGTCAAGTTGCAGGAGCGGCTCGCCACCGGTGCAGACGACGAACCGGCTTCGATCCGATGTGACCGGCCAGCGCGATGCCACGGCGTCGGCGAGCGCGCCGGCGGTCGCGAACTTTCCTCCATCGGGCCCGACGCCGACGAAGTCGGTATCACAGAAATCGCAAATCGCCGTCGCGCGATCGGACTCGCGCCCTGTCCACAGGTTGCATCCGGCGAAACGGCAGAACACCGCCGGTCGGCCGGTATTGGCGCCTTCGCCTTGGAGGGTGTAGAAGATCTCTTTGACGGTGTACACTGGGTAGACAGGTGGGACCGGTGGACCGGAGAAAGTGTTTTACTGCGACCGATATCGCGCTGGGTCAGGGATTCCGGCTTCGGAGAATCCCTTCAGGCGTAACTGGCAAGCGTCGCAGTGGCCGCAGGCCGCGCCGGTCGAATCGGGATCGTAGCAGCTCTGCGTGATCGCGTAGTCCACGCCGAGCGATGTACCGAGCCGGATGATCTGCGCTTTGGTCAGGTTGATGAGCGGAGCCCGGATGCGAAGGAGCAGGCTCCCTTCGGTGCCGGCGCGCGTGGCGAGATTCGCCATGCGCTCGAAGGCGTCGATGTACTCGGGACGGCAGTCCGGGTACCCGGAATAGTCGAGCGCATTCACGCCGATGAAGATGTCCGCCGCGCCGAGGACTTCGGCCCACGCGAGGGCGAACGAGAGGAAAATCGTGTTGCGTGCCGGCACGTACGTGACAGGCACGCCGCACTCGGCGACGTCGCGGTCGCGCGGCACGTCGATGTCGTCGCTCGTCAGCGCGGAGCCGCCAAACGTCCGCAGGTCGACGTCGGCCACGACATGTTCCCGCGCGCCAAACCGCGTCGCGATGCGGCGCGCCGCGTCGATCTCGTTCGCGTGACGCTGGCCGTAGCGAAAGGTCATCGCGTGCACATCGAATCCGTCGCGACGCGCCACGGCGAGCAAGGTCGTCGAGTCCAATCCGCCACTCAATAGCAGCACCGCCTTCGGCCCTCCCATCAGCCGCGCAGCGCCTGGTCGAAGTCCGCCTTGAGGTCTTCGACGTGCTCGAGCCCCACAGACACCCGGAGCAGATTCTCCGGCGCTCGCGTCCCGATGCCCTCGACCGACGCCCTGTGCTCGACCAGGCTTTCCGTGCCGCCAAGGCTCGTCGCCTGCGTGAACAGCTTGAGGCGTCCCGCGACGGCGAGCGACTGTGCGCGGCCTTTCCCCGCCTGGACCGACAGCATTCCCCCGAACGCCGACATTTGCTTTCGCGCGATCGCGTGCGCCGGGTGCGACGCCAGCCCGGGATAGTGCACGGCCTCGACACAGGGGTGGTTCGCGAGAAACGTCGCCAACTCGCTCGCGCTCTCACTCTGCGCGCGCACGCGAACGGGCAGCGTGCGGACGCCGCGCAGCGTGAGCCAGCACTCGAACGGCGACGGCACCGCGCCGCCGGTCATCTGGATCGCCGCGACGCGTTGGTGGAGGTCGCCGATCTCTCGAAACACGAGCGCGCCGCCGAGGACGTCGCTGTGGCCACCGAGGTACTTGGTGGTGGCGTGCATCGCGATGTCGGCGCCCAAGGCCAGCGGGCGCTGGAGCACCGGTGTGCCCCACGTGTTGTCCACCGCGCAGAGCGCGCCGCTTTCGCGCGCGATCGCGGCGATGGCAGCGACGTCCACCACGCGCAGCAGCGGATTGGACGGCGTCTCGATCCAGATGAGGCGCGTGTTTTTCCGCATCGCGCCGCGCACACCATCGAGATCCGTCATGTCGACGATGGACAGCTCGAGCCCCCAGGGGCCCAGAACGTCGCGCGCGAGCTTGATCGTACCGAAGTAGGCGTCGTCGGGGACGATGACGTGAGAGCCCGGACCCAAGGCCTGCAGGAGCGTCATGGTCGCCGCCGATCCCGAGGCGAACGCCGCGGCCGCGGCCCCCCCTTCCAATTCGGCCAAGCAACGCTCGAGCGCCGCCCGGTTCGGGTTCGTGTAGCGCGAGTAGAGGAAGCCCGCGCGGTAGCTGCCGTCCGGGTCGCGGGCGAAGGTCGTCGAGAGGTAAATCGGCGGCGTCACGGCGGCCGTCGACGGGTCGACGTCGTGACCGGCGTGCACGGCGAGGGTTTCGATGCGCATGGTCGTTGGCGGGAAGGGAATCCCGGACGCGCGGTGCGTCGCGGCCCGGTCGGAAGGTCAACGGGGAATGGCGTCGCGGCAATGGCGAAAGGGCTGGCAGCGGGGGCAGATTTTGGGACGTATGAAAGGCGGAGCCGCGCAACGGCGGTTCCGAGTGGTGGGTTGTCGGCTTGGAGTGATCAGCCGCCGCTGGCGCTAGTGGGAGCGGTCAACGGTCCACCCGTCCACCTTCCTCAACGAGACGACAGTGAGATCATTGAGAACGGTTCGACTCTTGGCGGGCGCGATGGTCGCGCCGATCGCGCTGGCTGCGCAGAATCCGAAGACGCAGCCGACGACTCACAAGCCGCAGGCCACCGGGGCGGCCATCACCGCCGGCGACCTGGAGACGCGCCTCTACATCTACGCGGCCGACTCCATGGAAGGCCGTGAGACCGGCACGCGCGGCCACGTGAAAGCGACCGACTACATCGCCGCGCAGGTGAAGGCGCTCGGCCTCGTGCCCATGGGCGACAACGGCACCTACTTCCAGAACGTGCCGGTGATCCGCCGCTCCCTCGACCCGGCGTCCACGATCAGCTCGGGAAGCGTCACGCTTCACGCGGGCACGGACTTCATCGCCACCGGGCGTGGAAACGTCCGCTCGCTCGGCGAAGCGCCGATCATCTACGGCGGCTTGCAGGGCGATACGACCGGCGGTCTCACCGCCGAGCAGGTGCAGGGCAAAATCATCGCGTATCGCGCGCCGGCGGGCCGCGGCGGCGGACGCGGTGGGTTCGGCGGCGGCGGTCGCGGCGGACGCGGTGGCTTCGGCGGCGGTAACCCGGTGGCCCGCGCGGCGGCGGGAACCGTGACGATCTCGGACCAGCTCTCGGAAGCGCAGGTCCGCGCCGCGATGCACCCGCGGGAGGGCGACGTGCAGCTCAAGGCGGACGCGAGTGATTCGGCGTCGGCACCTCAGATCACGATGTCCCGCGCGGCCGCCGAGCAGCTGCTCGGTGCCTCGCTCGACGGGATGGCGAAGGGAACGGCGGGCAAGACGGTGAGTTTCAACGTCAAGTTCATCGACACGCCGGCCCCGGCGCGCAACGTCGTCGCGGCGTATCCGGGACATGATCCGAAGCTCAAGAACGAGTGGGTGGCGATGGGGGCGCACAACGACCACATCGGGATTCGCCAAGGCGCGCCGATCGACCACGACTCGCTGCATCTGTTCAACCAGGCGGCGTACCCGATTCGCGAGCACATCGCGCTCTACAATCTCGAGAATCACATCTGCGGTGGGCGGTTGCAGGCCGAGTGCTCGCAGGCGACGGCGGCGCAACAGGCCCACCTCGATTCATTGAACGCGCAGATCGCAGCCATCCACGTCAACCTGGACAGCGTGCGCAAGGTGAACGGCGGGGTGCGGCTCGACTCGATCAGCAACGGCGCGGACGACGACGGCTCGGGGACGGTGACGTTGCTCGAGGTCGCGGAGAAGTTCGCGAAGTCGAAGCCGGAGACGAAGCGGTCCATGCTGTTCGTGTGGCACGTCGGCGAAGAGAAAGGGCTGTGGGGGTCGGCGTACGTGACCGATCACCCGCCGGTGCCGCGCGATTCGATCGTCGCGCAGCTGAACATGGACATGGTCGGGCGCGGTGCGGCGAACGATCTGTTCGAGGGCGGCCCGGCCTACCTGCAGCTCGTCGGCGGCCGTCGGGTGTCGACCGAGCTCGGCGACATCGTCGAGGCGCAAAACAAGAAGCTCGCGCAGCCGTTCAAGTTCGACTACCAGTTCGACGCCAACGGCCACCCCGAGAACATCTATTGCCGCAGCGACCATTTCAATTACGCTCGTTATGGAATTCCGATCGTTTTTGTCACGACCGGCCTACACGGTGACTATCACCAGGTGACCGACGAGCCGGAGTACATCGATTATCCGCACATGGCGAAGATCGGCAACTTCATGTACGACCTCGGCGTGTACGTGTCGGATCTCGACCATCGGCCGAAGGTCGATCATCCGGTCGGAGATCCGAAGGCGCGGTGCAGGCAGTAAGCCGGTCGACCGGTGGACCGGTGGACCGGTGGACCCGTGGACCGGTAAGAACGAGAAGCAAGAAGTCAGAGGCTGAGATTTGGAGCTTGGGGAACGCGACGTCGGGGACATGCCCGGTCGCCGTTCCCCAAGTTTTTTTTCTTGGCGTTCGTTCAAATCGTTTTTGGCGACGGAGCTTGTTCGCGGGGGACGATAGGTATATGCCTGGATGCTCTTCGCGGGGCGCCGTTGTAGTTGCGACCCGACGCGGCCCAGCGGCCCCGCGGTCGACCCGCCCACCGGAATCAGGTCTTCAACGTCCCGACGAGCTGCCGAAGCTGAGTCGATCCCGCGAGCAGCACGTTCGACGCGGAGGTCATCTGTTCGCAGGCAGCGCTCTGCTGCTGCGTCGAGGCGTTGACCTGTTCCGCGGCGGCGGCGTGGCCTTCGGCCGTCTTGGCGATCGACTCGAGGCTCACGGCGGCGTGGTTGACGGCCGAGGCGTTCGCCTCGGCCGCGCCGGTGACGCCGATCGCGGCGATGCGGGTGCGTTCGGCGGCGTCGCTGATCGTGTGCAGCGCGGCGTCGATGTCCCGTGACACGCGCTCGATCTCGATCACGCGGCCCGCGCTCGATTCCATGGCCTTGGCGCTGCTCGTGACACGCGCGGTGACGACCGTCGTCATCTGCACGATGTCGTCGGCGGCGCGCTGCGACTGTTCGGCGAGCTTGCGGACTTCGTCGGCGACGACCGCAAACCCGCGCCCGGCTTCGCCGGCGCGCGCCGCCTCGATGGCGGCGTTGAGCGCCAGCAGGTTCGTCTGGTCGGCGATCTGACTCACCGACTGGACGAACTGGTTGATGTCGCTCACCGTCGCGTTCAAGTGGCCGATCTCGGCGGCGGCACGCTCCACGCTCGACTTGACGTCGACGAGAATGCCGAGTGCGCGGTCGATTTCGACGCGTTTCGCTTGCGCCGCGCCTTCGATGTTCTGCGCGAGGTGGGTGACTTCGTCCGAGCGTTTGCGGACGCCGGTCGCGGCCTCGCGGATCGCCTGCAGGGTTTCATCCACCGAGCGAAGCTGGTGAACCGTCGCCTCGGCGCCGTGCGACACCTCCGTCATCGCGCTCGCCATTTGGCTCGCCGACAACGAGATCTGCTCGGAGACGGACGCAAGGTCGTGGGCCGAGCTCGAGACCTCGTCGGCGGTCCGCGCGGCGACGTTCACGACGCGCGACAGCGATTCGCCCGTCTGGTTCATCGCCGATGCGAGAATGCTGAATTCGCCCGGCATCGAGGCGTCGGTCCGGCTGGCGAGGTCGCCGTCGCTCAGGCGCTTGGCGTGCGTGACGAGCAGCTCGAGCGGCTCGCTGATGTGCCGCACGGTGAACATCACGACGATGATGCCGAAGACGAGCGCCAGTCCGATGATCGAGAGCAGGAGGTCGGACCGCTGCGCGGTTTCCGATGCGAGGTCCTGACGTGCCGCGGCCACCTTTTCGGCCTTGATGCGTCCGAGAAGCGCGATATCGGCGAGCAACTCGTCGATCGACCGCCGCGCAGCGCTCGACGCCACGCGCGCCTCGTCGGCCCGGCCGAGGTCGGCCAGGCGATGGGCGAGCGCGTAGTGGATCTCCATCTCGGAGAGCTTGTTGTCGATGGTCGCGATCGCGGCGACTTCGGACGCCGACTGGTTCGGACGGCTGTTCATCTGTCGCTGCACTTCGTGCGCGGCCCAGCCGAACGCGCGGAACGCCGACTGCGCCGACGAGTCGCGCGTGTCGAGATAGCGCGACGCCGCCTCGATGGTCTTGGCGACGTCGGCCGAGACCTGGCTCGTGAGCGCCGCCTCGGACTCCACCTCGGAGAGCGACGCGACGATCTCGCGCGACATTCCCGTCAGGGCGCGCCGCGCCTCGAATCCCGCCAGCAGCAGAATGCCGACGAGAACGCCGAAGCCGATCCACAGGCGACCTCGAATCGTGTTGAACTGCGCGTTGTCGAGCAGGCTCACTTGGTCGCCTCCAGTTGCATGGCGCCTTCGTGTACGCGCGTCATGACGATGCCTTTTCCGATCGGATCGCCGTCCGGGCGGAACCGAATCGCTCCGGTCACGCCGTGGAACGCGCTGGTCTCGGTGAGGTTCGCGAGGTATTCGCGGATCTTCACGCGATCGGGGCCGACTTGCTCAACCGCGTGCGCGAGCAGCTTCGTCGCGTCGTAGGCGAGCGCGGCGTTGCCGTCGGGAATCGAGTTGAACTTTCTCGAATAGGCGGTGACGAACGCCCGCACTTCGGGGCGCGGGTCCTGCGCGCTGAAGGGCGCGCCGACGAACACGCCTTCCGCCAACGGGCTCGGGGCGACCGTCTGCCAACCGTCGCCGCCGACGAGATCCGCGTCGAGGTTCTGGCGGCGCGCTTCCTTGAGGAACGCGAGTCCCGACGCATCCGTGCCGGCGATGAACACCACGTCGGGCTTTTGCTTCTTGAACCACGTGACGAATGGCTCGAAGCGTTGCGCCGAGTCTTCGCCGATTGGGTCGATGCTGATGATCGTTCCGGCGAAGCTGCGCTTGAAGTTTTCGGCAAGGCCTCGGCCGTACGGATTGTTTTCGTAGAGAACTGAGGCGCGTTTCCGGCCGCGCGCGTTGATGAAGCGTGCGATCGTCTGGCCGTTCGCCGAATCGCTCGGGATCACGCGGAACGTCCACGGCGAGATTCCGGTCAACGCGGGCGACGTCGCCGTCGTGGCGACCGCCGCGAGGTGCTGGTCGTAGACGTGCGCCGCGGACACCATCGCGCCCGAGTTCACATGCCCGACGACGGCGACGATGCGCGGGCTGTTGACGAACGACTGCGCGACCGAGCTGGCGCGAACGCCGTTGCCGGAATCGTCAGCGAATTGAACCGACAGGCGGCGGGTGGTTCCCCACGCCGGGCTGGCGTTGATCTCGTCGACGGCGAGCTGAATGCCCTGCTTGTTCGCCAGACCGTAGGCCTGACTGAACGGTCCGGCCGCGCCGAACGTCACGGTGCGCGCCGTGTCGTGTGAGCACGCGGCGAGACCGACGAGAGCGAGGACGATGCGTTTCTGAACCATCGACACCGGATGGAGGAGGCTCCCGGCCAAGACACCGGGGTGGGCAACAGCGAGGACGAAAGACGCGGGCCGACTGTAACGACCGCCAGACGTACGGCCGACCCGCGTTTCCCTCGTCCCTGCAAGCGGTTAGACAGGTGCTTTGGACACGTTCGATCCAGCCGATACTAGCTGAGGGGACGCGTACTCAGCGTCTCTTGTTCCTTATTATCGGCTCAAGCATCGAGATCGCCGCGTGACATGACGCCGACGGTCGACATCCTCATCCAACAGGCCCAGCTCGCCGACCGGGAAGGCCGGCGCGATGACGCGCGGGCGCTGTACGAGCGGGCGCTGTTCTCGCTCGATCGGAGCGCCGACGCCACAATCGCGTCATCCCTGCTGCGGTGGATCGGCCGCCTGTTCCGGGACGCCGGCGACATCGACGCCGCCCTCGACGCTTTCGAGGCGGCGCTCACCATCGCCGAACTGGCCGACCACGACGCGGAGATCGGGAAGGCGTTTCACGAGCAAGCCGACATCCACCGGCGGCTCGGCAATCTCGATCGCGCGGAGACGCTCTATCTCCAAGCGCGCGGGCGCGCGCTCGACACACAGGAGACGCGCCTCGCCGCGATGGCGGCTGAGAGCCTGAGCCTCATCGCGATGGTGCGCGGCGACCACGACAGGGCGTTGCGCGATCATCGCGCGAGCCTGGCCGAATACCGAGCCCTCGGTGTGCCCAAAGAGGTGTTGGCGTCGCTGCGCGGCATGGCTCGACTCTGCACGGACCTGGAACGATGGGAGGACTCGGCCCGCACGATCGACGAGGCCGCGCAAATCGCCGAGGCGCTCGGCGACATCCCGGAACGCGTGCGAATCGAAGCGCAGCGCGCCGCGTTGGAAATCGCCCGCGGCGACTTCGTATCGGCGGCCACGGCCTGCGAGACGGGTCGCTCGCTCGCCGAGCGATCGCCGGAAGTCGACGCGCTCGGCGAAATCGAGAAGCACCTTGGCGCGATCGCGCGTGAGACCGGCCAATTCGGCGCGGCGGAGCAGCACTTCGAGCGCGCGCAGCAAATCGCCGTCGACCAGCGCGACCTGCTGCTCTCCGCGGAGACCGCACGCGAGCACGCTGAGGCGTGCCGCCCGCAGGGGCGCCTCCGCGATGCGCTCATCCATCTCAATCGCGGCCACGCCATTCTCACGCAGCTGGCGGTGGCGGGCGACGTCGTCGACGTCGACCGCCGCGCGGCGCGGCTCGAGCGCCAGTTTCTCGACGTCGCGCGCCAGTGGGCCGGCTCGATCGAATCGAAGGACCGGCACACGCAGGGTCATTGCGAGCGCGTCGCCGACCTCGCGTGCGCGCTGGCGATTCGCGATGGCTGTGAATCGCGCGAGCTCTTCTGGTTTCGCATGGGCGCGACGGTCCACGACATCGGAAAGCTCATCATCCCGGCCGAGGTTCTGAACAAGCCCGGCAAGCTCGCGCCCGATGAGTGGGAGCTGATCAAGCGCCACCCGGTCGCGGGCGTCGAGATGCTCGCCGAGATGGATTTTCCCGGCGAAGTCGGGCCGATGGTTCGATCGCACCACGAGCGCTGGGACGGCCAAGGATACCCCGACGGGTTGGCCGGAGAGGAGATTCCGCGCGCGGCGCGGATGCTCTGCATCGCCGACGTCTACGACGCGCTCTTGTCCAAGCGGAGCTACAAGGGCGCGCTGTCGCACGAAGCGGCGCTCGAGATCATGCGCTCCGACCCGGGGCAATTCGACCCCGCCCTATTCGGATTGTTCGAGGACCTCATGCGCACGCGCGCCCCGTCGATGCGGCAGCGCGTCACGGCGCAGGCGCATCCGACACCGGAACACCGCGTCACGCCGGCGCGAGAGCTCACCGTCGCTGGGCCGTCGGACGACCTCACCGGTCTGCTCACGCGGCGCCCCTTCATCGAGATCGCGAACACGATTCTCGGCGAGCGCGGCACCTTCGCGACGATGTCGCTCATCGTCCTCGACGTCGACGAGTTCAAGCAGGTCAACGACCAGCACGGACACTTGCAGGGTGACGCCGTGCTGCGCGTCATCGCCGGCACGTTACGCGAGCTCGCGGCGTCGTCGGGGATCATCGGCCGATATGCCGGCGACGAGTTCGTGATCCTGCTGCCCCACGCCTCGATCGACGAGGCGGGCGAGCTCGCCGAACGCATTCGCGCCACGGTGCGACGGACTTCGATTCCGCTGCGCGAGCGCTCTGGCTCCATCTCGGCGACGTTGTCGATCGGTGTCGCCGGCGCGCGGCCCGAACACCGCGACTTCGACGCGCTCTTCGCCGTCGCCGATCGCGCGATGTACGAGGCGAAGCGCCGCGGGCGCGACACGGTGGTGTCGGCGTCTGAAGGCGACAGCACGTCGCAGGGCCCGGCGATCAACCTGAAGCACTTCGTCGGCCGCGAATCCGAAAGCAGGCGTCTTCTGCGAATCCTCGAGGCAGTCGAGAACGGACCACAGCTCGTGTCGGTCGTCGGCGAAGCCGGCGTCGGTAAATCGTCGCTGGTCCGGCGCCTGGCCGGCGAAGCGCGTCTGCGCGCCGGCTGTCTCGTGGCGGGTCAGTGCAGCGAGGCGGGGAACAAGCCGCCGTACGCGCCTTGGGCCGAAGTGCTCACCGCGATCGACTCGCTCGGCATCGTCGGCGCGCGCGAGTGGCACGAGCTGCCCAGGCTCGTGTCGTCGATGTCGACCGCGGCGCTGGCGCCCGAGGCGAACCGGTACGCGCTGCTCAACGAGATCGTTTGGTATCTGCGGCTGGCCTCGGAGACGAATCCCGTCGTCGTCCTTCTCGACGACATGCAGTGGGCGGACGCGGGGAGCTGGGACGTCCTCGAGCACGTGATGTCGCAACTCGAAATGGAGCACATCCTCCTGTGCATGACGATGCGAACCGAGGACATGCGGGGACCGGCACTGGAGCGTCGCAACCGGCTGCTGCGCGACGAACGTTTCAACGAGGTCCCGCTGTCGCGGCTCTCGGACGGAGATCTGCGGCAGTGGCTGTCCGGCGTGTTCGGCGGCGAAGCGAGCCGCGAACTGTCGACGTATCTACAGCGCTACTCCGAGGGGAATCCGCTGCTCGCCACGCAGGTCGTGCGCATTCTCCTCGACGCGGGCGTGGTGCGCTTCGAGCACGGGCGCTGGGGATTGTGGTCGGAGCCTTCGCGTGAGCTGACGACCGCGCTGAGCGGCCTGATGGGCCGCAGACTCGATCGGCTCACTCCAGAGGCGCGCTCCATCCTCAACACCGCCGCGGTGATCGGGCGCGTGTTCGACATCGACCTCGCCGTCGCGGCGGGTGCCGGTACCGAAGACGAGGTGCTCGACGCGCTCGACCAAGGAATCGAGCACGCGGTCCTCGAGGCGACCGACTCGAGCGGCTGCGAGTTCTCGTTCACGCACGGGCTTCTGGTCGACGCGGTTCGCCGGTCGATCAATCCGCGTCGGCTGGCGCGCATCCACGAGCGGGTCGCCGCGGCGATGGAAGAGCGCACGCCCGACAAAGCGCCGGCCATCGCGGTGCATTACGAGCGCGCGGGTCTGCCGCTCAAGGCGTATCCGCACGCGATCATGGCCGGCCACGAGGCGCTGTCGATGTACGCGCAGGCCGACGCCCGGCGATTCTTCGAGATCGCCGAACGGGCGGCTCCGGGTCCGGGAGAACGCGCGAGCGCGCTGCTCGGATTGGCCGAAGTGTCGGAGATAGAAGGGCGCCACGCGCTGACGGAAGAGCTGTGCGACCGCGCGCTGGCCACGATCGGCGACGGATCGAACGACCATACGCTGCTCGCGCTGCGCCGCATGCGCGAGCGAACTCGCTCGCTGCAAGGACGGCCCGCCCGAGAAACGATCGCCGTGTGCACCGAGCTGCTCGAGAAAGCGCGGTCGCTGGGCGACCGCGCCGAGGAGTCCGCGCTGCTCACCATGATCTCGCATTGCCAGGATCGCCTCGGCGACGGCGCCGCCGCCGAGGGAGTGGCGCGCGAGGCCGTGGCGGCGGCGGAAGCGGCGAACGACTCGCGACTTCTCGCCGAATCGTTCACGCGTCTGGGCAGCGCCATCAAGGACACGAACGCCACCGAAGCGCAGGATTTCTACGGACGCGCGCTGGCGCTCTTCCACGCCGCGGGGGACCGCAGCGGCGAAGCGCGTTGCCAAATCAACATCGGCAAGATTTATCAGCGCGCGGGCGACATGGCGGCGGCGGAAGCCGCCTACGACCGCGGCCTCGAAACGGCGCAGTCGGCGCAGGCGGGCGATCTCGCCGGACTCGCCTCGCTGAATCTCGGGACGCTCTACCTGCGACGCGGCCAGCTCGCGCTCGCCGGCGAGCGCTATGGCGACGCGCTCGAGCGTTTCGCGGAGTCGTCGAACGAGACGGATCGGTTGTCGACGCTGTTCAACATGGCCCATCTTGCGCGCGAAGCGGAGGATTGGGGGACCGCCTCCGCTCTCTACGAGCAGGTGATGGCGGTCGCGGCGCGCATCGGACAGCCGGACGTCGAGCTGGGCGCGCGCGCCGGACAGGCGCTCGCCGCTCTCGCCGTTGGAGCGCGCTCGGTGGCGGAGGACGCCATGCGTTGGATTCGCGCCAACGTCGAAACGCGCCCCCAGTGGTGGTTCCAAGGGCGCGATCTGGTCGACGCGCTTCGCATCCGCCTCGCGGCGGAGCGAGGCGATGACGCACACGCGATGCGGCTGCTCGCCGACGCGGTCACGCTGGCCGGTCAACACGACATCTATCTCGCGGCGTATCTGGTGTCGGAGTGCGCGCCCTCGCTACGCCGCGAAGTCTCGCCCTTGGTCGCGCTGATCGACCAGCTGCTGCCCGAGGTCGAAACGTTCGGGCTGACCGGCGCCCGCAAGCGGCTCATCAACGCCCGAATGAGCTTGTTGGCGAGCGCCGCCGCCTGATCAGCCGCCTTGTTCGGCACTACGGATTCCGCCCGCTGCGGCCGATACTCGGTGAGATAGCGCTCGTAAACGCCCTAGGAGACACTTTCGCGTGAAGCATCACGGACCTTTCTTCGGATGGACCCGGTGACCGCGCCCTCGCCTCGGCGCCCAGTCGGCGCGCGCGATACCGGTTTCGAGTTCGCACCGGTCATCGCCGGCAGCGCTGTGATGCGCCATACGATTCAGACGGCTCACCGCGTCGCCGGAACTCCGGTGCGCGCGCTGATGCTGTACGGCGAAGCGGGCGCCGGAAAGGACCTGCTGGCTCGCTGCATTCACGCGGCTGGCGCGGGCGCCAACGATCCGTTCATCGCGATCAACTGCGCGTCGATTCCGTCGGCAATATTGGAGATGGAGCTCTTCGGCTCGGACCCCGCCCACCGCGACGCGCCGCGTCGCGCCGGAGCGCTGGAGCTGGCCGGACGGGGCACCGTCTATCTCGACGAAATCGGCGAGCTGCCGCTGTCGTTGCAGGACCGGCTTGCCCGCTCGCTCGAGGAGTATGGTGTGCCGAGACTCGGCGCCGCTCCCCCGACCGACGTTCCCGTCCATTGCCGCGTCATCGCCGCGACCCGATCGCGTCTCGAGGACGCTGTCTCAGCGGGAACGTTCCGCGACGATCTTGCCGCACGTCTCGCCGTGCTTCGCATCGAGCTGCCCCCGCTCCGCGAGCGCGACGATGACGTGCGGCTGATCGCGGACCACTTCCTGTCTCAGAATCAACGCATCCGCGGCGAGGCTCGCCGTCAGATCGGCCTCGACGCGCTCGCCGTGCTCCGGGCTCACCGCTGGCCCGGCAACGTGCGCGAGCTGAAGCACGTCATCGACCGCGCGGCCAACTCGGCCACCGGCCCGGTGATCGGCGCCGAGCATTTGATGATCAACCAGCAGCGTGCGGGCGCGAGCGCGCTCCACGGCACGGTGAGCTTCGGCGACATTCGCATTCCCGGCGAAGGGAAGCGTCTTCGCGACATCGAGCGCGAGGCGCTCGAACTCACGCTGCGCCTGACCGAGAACAACCAGAGCGCCGCCGCGCGAATTCTCTGCATCTCGCGCCCAACGCTTGCGAGAAAGCTCAAGGCGTATCGGTTGAGGGACGCGCAGGGGAAGTAGCACGACGGGTGGACGCGTGGACGGGTGGACGGGATGGTCGGCTAACAGCGGACCATCGACCCGTCGCCGTTTTGTCCCGGTCCACCTGTCCACCCGTCTACCTGCCTTTCGGCTGCTGCTGCGTCAAACAGTGCAGCGTGCCGAGGCCCCAGACGAGATCCACGGCGTGGATCCCGACTACTTCGCGGCCGGGGAAGAGCTCCGCGAGCGTGTTCAGCGCAACGCGGTCGTTGGGGTCGTTGAACGTCGGGACGATGACCACGCCATTGCCCACGTAGAAATTCGCGTAGCTCGCCGGCAGGCGCTCACCGTTCATCGTGACGGGGCGTGGGAAGGGGAGTGTCGCGACGTGCTGATTCCCTCCTCGGTCGAAGCCGGCAAGACGGAGTCGATCGAGGTTGTCCTCGGAACGACGATGATTCTCGTCGTCGGCGGGGTCGGGCTCGTATGCCAGAGCGATGACGCCCGGCGCGGTGAATCGGGCGACGTCGTCGACGTGGCCGTGTGTGTCGTCGCCGACGCATCCCTCGCCGAGCCAGATCGTCTGGCGGATTCCGAGAGCGTCTCGAAAGACCTCCTCGTACCCGTCGCGTGAAAGTCCGGGATTGCGCACCTGCACGTCGGACAGCAGGCACTCCTCGGTAACCAGCAGCGTGCCCTCGCCGTCGGTGTCGATCGCGCCGCCCTCGAGGACGACGCGATCGTCGTTGTCCGGCCTCTTGGGTTCGTCGCGCGACAACCCCGTGATGCCGGCCACTGCTTCGCCGACCTTGGCGTCGAGCGCGTAGTTGTCGTACTTGGCCCACGCGTTGAAGCGCCAGTTCACGAGACGAACGCGTCCGTCTTCGTCGACGACGCCGGTCGGTCCGGAATCGCGGAGCCAGACGCGATCAGTCGGAAGGACGTGGAGTCGATAGTTGTCGTGAGCTCCATGCGCTTCGATCGTCTTGCGAGCCGACTCGCGCAGATCCTCGTCGTGACAGAGAATCTCGACGCGCTCGTGCTTCGCGAGCACGCGCACGATCTCGGCGTAGACCCAGGCGATCGGCTCGATTTTTCCGGGCCAATCGGGCTCGTGATGCGGCCACGCGATCCACGTCGCCGCGTGCGGCTCGAATTCCGCCGGGAAACGAACCGTCATTTCAGGTTGGGATCGATCAGTGGTCGGCGCCGATGTAGCGGCTGAGTATCGGCGCGTAGGCGTCGATCCTGCGGTCGCGCAGGAAGGGCCAATTGCGCCGCGTCTCCTCGATCAAGCGCGGATCGCACGTCGCGATCAGCGTCGTCGGATCGGTGGCGGCTTCGGCGATCACCCGGCCGAAGGGATCGGCGATGAACGAATGGCCGAAGAACTCGAGCCCTTTCGTGCCCGGTTCGTCCTCGTGTCCCACGCGGTTCGGCGAGGCGACGAACACCCCGTTCGCGATCGCGTGCGCGCGCTGCGCGGTCCGCCACGCGTCGACCTGCGCCCGTCCGAACTCGGACTTTTCCGACGGGTGCCAGCCGATCGCCGTCGGATAGAAGAGAATGTCCGCGCCGAGGAGCGACGTGATTCGCGCGGCCTCGGGGAACCACTGGTCCCAGCAGATCAACACGCCGATCGTCGCGTAGCGCGTCTTCCAGACGCGAAATCCGTTCGCCTGCGCCGCGACGCGCAGCGTCTCGTCCGCCGCGGCGTCGCCCGGCGTGAAGTAGTACTTCTCGTAAAAGAGCGGATCGTCGGGGATGTGCATCTTGCGATACACGCCGAGCAACGATCCGTCGGCGTCGATGATCGCTGCGGAGTTTCGATAGACGCCGCGCGCCTGCTTCTCAAACAACGGGACGATCAGGACGATCGACAATTCCTTCGCCAGCGCCTGCATCCGCTCCGTCGTCGGGCCGGGAATCGGCTCGGCGATGTCGAAGCGCTCCGCGCTCTCCGCTTTGCAGAAGTACGGCGCGTCGAAGAGCTCCTTGAGACAGACGATCTGCGCGCCGCGCGAGGTGGCCTCGCGGATGCGATCGATCGACGCCGCGACGTTCTTCGTCACGTCGCCGGTGGCGCCGTCCTGAATGATTCCGACTGTGAATGGCGCGTTCATGGGCGGAAAACTAACGACGCCGGAGAGCGCAGATTTGCGCCGGCGCCGAAGCGCCGAACGTCAGCGGACGATCACGCCGACGACGACGTCGTTCACGTTGGTGCCCGTGTCGCGCCGCGGAATGAGCGCGCTCGCCGCGCGCAGTGCCTTGTACGACTCGTGCGCCGCGAGCGCGTTCGCGGGGTCGCGGCCACCCTCGGCGACCGCGCTCCACGTCGTGTGGTCGACGATGGCGCCGGCCGCGTCGGTGGCGCCGTCCCGGCCGTCAGTGCCGGCAGCGAGGAGAGCGATGCCGGCCGCGTCCGCGCCGGCTTGATGAAGCACGCGCGCCGCGGCGAGAGCGAGCTCCTGGCATCGGCCGCCGAGGATCGTCGCGCCGCTCGAGCCGCTCAGCGTCACGGTCGTCTCGCCGCCCCACGCGAGGCACGCGTTGTTCGCGCCCTGCGACGCCGCGCCGATCAACGACCGCGCGATCGCTTCGCCGGCGCGCGCCGCTTCGCCGTCGAGTCGCTCAGGCGCGATAGACGCCGTCAGTCGCAGCTCGTCGGCTTTGGCGGCGACGCCGTGGAGCGCGAGCCGATTGTTCATGATGACGCGGCCGGTGATGTGTGCGAATGCCGGGTGCGCCTTGGCCGGAGTCTCCGGAACGGTGCCGCGCGTGACGCCGGTGAGATACTCGCGGCACGCCGCGGGGAGACGCGCGAAGAGATTGGCCTTGTGCAGCAGATTGGCGACGTCGGCGACGGTCGACCCGTCGGGAATGCACGGCCCGCTCCCGATCACGCTCAAGTCGTCGCCGGCGACGTCGGAGATCGCGAGACAGTGGGTCGTGGCCGGCGCGAGCGCGAGGGCGAGTCGGCCCGCACCCCAACGCGAAAATCGCTTTCGCACCGTGTTCATCGCGGCGATGTCGAGACCGGAGCCCAGCAAGAGCTCCTGGAGCACGACGAAATCCGATTCGCTGATCGCGCGCACCGGCGCGCCGATGAGGCTCGACGCGCCGCCGGAGAGGAGCACGATCGCGACGTCCGACGAACGCCGGCCCGATGCGATCTCTCCGATCTTCGCCGCGGCTTCGAATGAGTGGCGGCCGGGCAACGGGTGATCGCCCCGCATCGAAACGATCGTCGGATACGGGGACGGCGCCTCGTCCGGAGCGACGATCAACCCGCCGACGATCGAGTGCAGCGACCGAAGCGTCGACGTCACCGCGGCCGCCGCCATCGGACGCGCCGCCTTGCCGAATGCGAAGATCCACAGCCGCGACCCGCGCTCCAGCGCCAGCGCGTCGACGGCACGCGCCGCCGCCGGCCCCGGTGCGGCGGCGGCGACCGCGGCATCATACAACTCTAAAGCGAGCGCTCGGCCGGCGGCCGCCGGCACATCGATCGCCGTCACCCTAGTGCTGCGGCCCCAGCGATTTCAGGGCGTTCGCGACGTCCGTGCCAAGCTCGGTGTATGCGTCACCGGCCAGCACGTTGAACTTCATCATCCGCGCGGCGATTTTGCCGTCGGGACCGACGACGAAAACGTTGCGCGTATCGAGCTTGTTGTCCGCCGAGCCATAGAGCTTGGCGACCGCCTGATCCGGGTCGCTCGCGAACAGATTCGGGAATCCCGAATCGTGCGCCCAATTGGCTTGCGTCGTATCGGCGTCGGTGCTGATGCCGATCACGACGACCTTCTTTCCGGCGTTGAAGAGCGTGGCGTACTGATCACGGTACGCCTCCATTTGGATCGTTCAGCCTTTTGTCCGCGCCTTGGGAAAGAACGCGAGCACGACGATCTGTCCGCGGTAATCCGCGAGTCGAACGGGTTCCTTCAACACGCCGAACCGGGTCGCTCCCGGAAGCGTGAAATCGGGAGCCGCCTGGCCGACGTTCGGCGCGGATGCCGCGCCGCCCGGCTGCGGAGCCGCCGGCTGTTGCGCGCCGGCGAGTGCCGCGCCAAACGCCGACGCGGCGATGGGCAGCAGAACGCCGCTTCTCTTGAAGCGCATCATGAGGAGAGAGCCCCGGTGGAATGAGGTGCGAGACGAGCCAGAATCGAAACTAACAGGAACCGACGCTAACGAAAACGAAAGTATCTCGCACGCGCAGGACAGCCACCGCCCGGCCCGCCGCCGATTGTGGACAGTCGATGTCCCGAATCGGGACGCCCGCGAGGGCCAACCGCCGATTTCGCGGCTTAGAAGCCGGAACGGCACGTGCCATATGCCTCTGATGCATGGCACGAGCGGCACTGACGCGAATTTCATTTCGGGGGGAATGGTCATGCGTACTGTCAGGTGGTTGGTCTTCGCGCCGGCACTGGTAGCCGTGGCGGCATGTGGCCGCGGCAACACCGCCGATGACGCGCTGAAAAACGATCTCGCGCTGGCATCGCAGGCCCAGGCCTACAATCCGAACTTCAACCCCAACGAGGCGGGGTACGCGCAGCAGACCGCGCCGCAATACGCGTCGTCGAACGCGCCGCGAGCGGTGCAGACGGTCGCCCGTCAGCCGGTCTATCGCCGGCCGACGTCCACGGCGCGACGCTCGAGCTCCAGTAGCAACTCCCGCTACTATCCGGCTCCCGCGACACCGCCGGTCGTCGTCGAAAAGCACACGCAGCGTGACGCGGCGATCGGAGCGGCGGCGGGTGCCGTCCTCGGCGCCACGACGAGCCGCGACAAAGTCAAAGGCGGCCTCATCGGCGCGGCGATCGGAGGCGTGCTCGGCGGCGTGATCGGAAACAACGTGGACATCACCCGGAAGTCGGGTTGGTAGGGCGAGCGTCGTTGTAAGGAACTGACAAAGTGGCGCGGGGGAGGTGGCGCGAAGAGCGCCGCCTTCCCCGCGCCGCGTTTCGTGTGTGCCATTCGTCACGACCTCGCTCGCGCGGAACTGTGCCGTCTCTACCTTATATGAGCCTCGTCGCAGTCGTTGGAGCACGCCTTATGAAAGCAACCAAAACCCAGTGGCGCTTGGTCGCGGCCATCATCGCCGCGATCGGGCTTCGAACTTCGCCCGGTCTCGGGCAGACCGCGTCGGTGCAAGGACAACCGACGCCGAGCGACCGCGCGGCGATGGCCAAGGCGAAGAAGGACAGCGTCAACCGTCCCTACACGCGGCCCGACATCGATTTCATGCGCGGCATGATCGCGCACCACGCACAGGCGCTCGTCATGGCCGGGTGGGCGCGTACGCACGGCGCGGGTCCGTCCGTTCAGACCCTCTGCGACCGCATCACCAACGCGCAGAGAGACGAGATCAACATCATGCAGATGTGGCTCCGCGACCGCGGACAGCCGGTGCCCGAGGCCAAGCCCGTTCCGATGAAGATGACGATGGACGGGGTGGAGCACGAAATGCTCATGCCCGGCATGCTCACGGACGAGCAGCTCAAACAGCTCGATGCCGCGCGCGGCCCGGAGTTCGACAAGCTTTTTCTGCGGTTCATGATCCAACACCACCAGGGCGCCGTCTCGATGGTCGACGACCTGCTCAAGCACGACGGCGCCGCGCAGGACGAGCTGGTATTCAAGCTCACCAACGACATCCACGTCGATCAGACGACCGAGATCGCCCGCATGCGGCGGATGCTCACTCAAATCGTGACCGGCGATTCTCCGTAGTCGGCGTGTCGCGGGTCGCAGCGTCATTCAATTCCAACAGTCGTTCGCAACAGGAGTCCCACCATGCCATTGATGTCCGTTTTTTCTCGGCTCGCCTCGAGGCGCGCGATGGCGCTGCTCGGTACGGTCGCATCCGGCTTCGCGGTTCTCGCACCGGCCGCCGGGGCGCAGGCGGCCTCGCTCGGCGTGGCGGCGCCGAACCCCGACAGACGCATCGGTCTCAAGGCCGGCATCTGGGACGCGGGGCAGGCCGAGTGGAACATGCATCTGCTCTCGACGACTCGGCCGTCGGAGAAATTCCTCGGCCAGGTCAATTCCGATCTCGCGTTCAGCGGACCCTATGCGATCCAGGGCAGTTTCGCCGGCTATCAGGTGTGGGACATCAGCAATCCCGCCCGCCCGGCGCTCAAGACGGCGTTTTTCTGCCCGGCGTCGCAGAGCGACGTGTCGGTCTACAAGAACCTGCTGTTTGTGTCGGCCGAAGCGGAGACCGCTCGACTGGACTGCGGCGGACAAGGCGTCGAGGCCTCGGTGAGCTCCGAGCGCATTCGCGGAATTCGAATCTTCGACATCACCGACATCGCCAACCCGAAATACATCGCGAACGTGCAGACCTGTCGCGGATCGCACACGCACACGGTCCTGGCCGATCCGAAGGACCCGGACAACGTCTACGTCTACATCTCCGGTTCGGCGGGCCCACGCGACCCGAAAGAGCTGGCCGGATGCTCGAACCTGTCACCCTCGAAGGACCCGAATTCGCCGCTCTTCCGCATCGAGGTCATCAAGGTTCCCCTCGCGCATCCCGAGAAAGCAGCAATCGTGAGCTCGCCGCGCATCTTCAACGACCTCACGAAGCCGGCGATTCACGGCCCGACCGCCGCGGACAAGGCGGAGCTGGACCAGGCCCGCGCTCAGGGCCGCTTCGTGGTCGACATCGAGGGCGAGACTCACGTCCTCTCCGACCGATTCGTCAAGCCGATTCTCGACAGCGTCGTGAAGGCGCGCGGGGGTTCGGCTCCGACGGCCGCCGACAGCGCGACGCTGCGGCGCGAGCTGCCGGGGATCATCAAGGTGATGTTCGGCATCACCGACGACGATCCGAACGCCGGCCCCACGCAGTGCCACGACATCACGGTGTACCCGTCGATCGGCTACGCCGGCGGCGCCTGCGAGGGTTACGGTCTGCTGCTCGACATCCATGACCCGGCGCATCCCGTGCGCATCGATGCCGCTGCGGATTCCAACTTCTCATATTGGCATTCGGCGACGTTCAGCAACGACGGGACGAAGGTGCTGTTCAGCGACGAGTGGGGCGGAGGTGGTGCGCCGAAGTGCCGGTCGACCGATCCGAAGGAGTGGGGCGCCGACGCGATGTTCACGATCGACGCGAGCCACAAGATGCACTTCCAGGGCTACTACAAGATGCCGGCGGCGCAAACGCCGCAGGAAAACTGCGTCGCCCACAACGGCTCGCTGATCCCGATTCCGGGCCGAGACGTCATGGTGCAGGCGTGGTATCAGGGCGGTCTCTCAGTGTTCGACTGGACCGATCCCAAGCACGCCACGGAGATCGCGTATTTCGACCGCGGTCCGATCGACGGAACGCGTATGTCCATGGCCGGCTCGTGGTCCGTCTACTGGTACAACGGCGCGATCGTGAGCTCCGAGATCGCGCGCGGTCTCGACGTGCTCGAGCTCACGCCGAATCCGATGCTCACGGCGAACGAGATCGACGCCGCCAAGACGGTGCACATGGACTACCTCAACGCGCAGGGACAGCCGAAGTTCGTCTGGCCCGCGTCGTTCGCGCTGTCGCGCGCCTACACCGACCAACTCGAGCGCTCGCACGGACTCTCGGCGAACGGCCTCACCGCGGTGCGTTCCGCGCTGTCCGAGGCGGAGCTCAAGTCCGGCGTCGACCGCCGCGAGTCGTTGAACAAGCTTGCCGGCCGCCTCGACGGCGACGCCCGCGGATCATCGGACCCGGCAAAGGTTCAGCTGCTCGCAAAATCGGTCCGCGATCTGGCGTCGGCATCGAGGTAAGGGAATCGCCGCAGCCGGCGCGCCTCACAGAATTCCGGGCGCGCCGGTTTTTTTCGGCCGGACCGGTGCGTCGCGCGCGCTGTAGCTTTCGGCATGGATCCACTGGATCTCTCGCGCGACGAGTTGCTCCGTTATAGCCGCCATCTGATTCTGCCCGACGTCGCCCTCGACGGTCAGCAACGAATCAAGGCAGCGCGCGTGCTGCTCGTCGGGGTGGGTGGTCTCGGCTCACCGGCGGCGCTGTACCTAGCCGCGGCAGGCGTCGGAACGATCGGCATCGTCGACTTCGACGTCGTCGACGTGTCGAATCTCCAACGCCAGGTGCTGCACGGCACCGCGGCGGTCGGCCGACCCAAGCTCGAGTCGGCGCGAGCGCGAATCACCGATCTGAATCCGAACGTCAACGTCGAGACGCACGAGACGCGTCTCACGTCCGACAACGCGCTCGAGATCCTCGGCCGGTATGACGTGATCGTCGACGGCACCGACAACTTCGCGACGCGCTACCTGGTCAACGACGCCTGCGTGCTGCTCGGCAAACCGAACGTGTACGGCTCCGTCTTTCGCTTCGACGGACAGGCATCGGTCTTCTCGACGGCCGACGGGCCCTGCTACCGCTGTCTCTTTCCGTCGCCGCCGCCGCCGGGCAGCGTGCCCAGTTGCGCGGAGGGCGGAGTGCTCGGCGTGCTCCCGGGTCTCGTCGGAACGATTCAAGCGACCGAAGCGCTCAAGCTGATTCTCGGAGCGGGCGACGCGCTGATCGGTCGGTTGCTGCTCGTCGACGCGCTCGGCATGAACTTCCGCACCGTGCGCGTGCGGCGCGATCCGACGTGTCCGGCGTGCGGCACGCGCGAGATCACCCGGCTCATCGACTACGACGAGTACTGCGGCACTTCACCGACAACGACTACCGCGAACATGACACGCGTTCCCGAGATGACGCCCCGCGAACTGGCGGAGGCGCTCGCGCGCGGCGACGACCTCGAGTTGCTCGACGTGCGCGAGCCATATGAGTGGCGACTGGGCGTGCTTCCGAACGCCAAGCTCATTCCACTCGGCTCGCTCCCCGCCGCGATGTCCTCGCTCGACGGCGAGCGCGACATCGTCGTGTACTGTCGCTCGGGAATCAGAAGTGCCGACGCCGTGCAGCGGCTTTGCGCCGCCGGTTTCCGCGCGACGAATCTCACCGGTGGGATTCTGCGGTGGAGCGACGAGGTAGATCCGAGCGTGCCGAAATACTGAGGGGAGGTCGGGAGGCCGGAACTACTCAAAATCTCATGAGTCGTTCCGGCCCTGTGGCCCCGCGGCCCCTTCACGGTTTCACCAGCGCCTCCAACGCCGCCCAATCCAGTTTGTCGCGAACTCGAATCGCGTCCGCCAGGTGTCTCTCGGCGGTCGCTCTCTCCTGTTCGCGCTCTTCGCCGGCGTATGTCTGGTAGGTCGAGTCGGCCACGCCTTGGAGCCCGGGGAGGCAGATCCACAGCACCTGCGGAAGGTTGGGCGAGAGGGACGCGTCGTAGAACGCGGGATTCGGTTGCATCGGTAGAATCACGTCTTCATCGGCCTTGCTGCCCAGCGTGTAGTAGCCTCGGCCGTGGTCGATGAGATACGCGGGCGACTTTCGTTCTTCGGGCGAGAGCGCGTCGAGGCTCGACCGGAGCTCGGCGATGTGCGCCGCCTCGGCCTCTCGACCTTGTTTGACGATGTCTTGGATATTCTGATCCGAGCCGCCGGCGACCGCCCCGCGGAGGCCGGCCTCCTGTTGTTTCTCGGCCTCATGGAACGCGTCGGTCATCTGCTGGATCGTCGCCGCGTCCGCGCCTGCTGCACGCAGGGCGTCGATGGTCTTGCGGTTCGACGCTTCGCGCTGCGGGCGGTCGCGCAAGAACTTCTGAAGCGCATCACTCGCCGGTGTCGACGTGGTCGCCGCGTGCTGCCCGGCGTGGAAAGAGGATGCGGCCTTCGCTTTGAGCAGCTCGAGGGTGTAGTACCGCTCCTTCGTCAGCGGAACGACCGGCGG
Organism: Gemmatimonadaceae bacterium; assembly: GCA_036003045.1. Lineage (NCBI taxonomy): Bacteria > Pseudomonadati > Gemmatimonadota > Gemmatimonadia > Gemmatimonadales > Gemmatimonadaceae > Gemmatimonadaceae bacterium. The sequence goes on along the minus strand of DASYSS010000042.1, from coordinate 101,136 downwards.
CGCCGGCCCACGGGAGACATACGTGCAGGCGCCGTTGTACACGGGGCGTCCGCGGAAATCGCCTGTCTTCTTGAGATCGTACATGATGCGTGGGCCGTGGTCGGCTTCTTCGTCGGTACTCTCGATTTCAGCTTCGCTGCCGACCGTGTTGATCGCGACGTGGAAGGACACGATGCCTCCCGTCGGCCCGATCTCCTTACCCCCGTGTCCATTGTCCTCGAGCCCGAAGTAGGTGAGCTCCCCGAGGACTGCTTCGTGATAGGGCATGCCGGGCGCGTCGCCGGAGAGCCGCTCGCTGGCGAGCCGTCGCAGTACGACCGAATAGCCGATCGGATTCGCGAGCGCGGCGTCGCTGCGCAGGAGGTCGAGCACGCGTTGCGCCGACGCGAACGCCAAGGTGCGCTGCGCGCCCGGCGGCATCTGCTTGCCGTGTCCGACGTCGGGCTTGGCCGAGAGAGTGCCGGGATGAGCCTTCGGGTCGCCCTGGGCGAGCGCGGCGGTCGAGCAGAGCGCGGCGGTGGCCCAGAAGGCAAAGGGACGAATCGGTGGCATCGTAAAAGTGGTATGTGCGTTTTTGTCAGGGAAACGCGGCGGTGCGCCCCGACGCGATGTCCGTGATCGCGAGCTGCCGCGTCACGAGTGACAAGTGCCCGACACCTCGGGCTCCATAGGGCGTCGCCGTCGGCGCGTTGAATCCGGCGAGCGAGGCGCGCTTGAGCCACACGACGATTCCCGCCGCGCCGTCGCGCCCGAGGAACGAGATCACGGCCTCGGTCAACTCGTGGCCGCTTTCGACGGCCGACGCGACCTCCGAGTCGTCGCCACCGGCCGTCTTGTCGATCGGATCGATCGAGATGTGCAAGTCGTCTCTCGGGAGGCCCGTGCGCTCGTCGACGGCCCACGCGGCCGCGATGCGCTGATCACCGGACGCGAACGTCACGTCCAGACCCGCTGCGCGCGCGCCGCCAGCGAGTCGCACGCTCGTTCCCGCCACCCCGTTCCGCACCCACGACTCGGCCACGCCGCGCGGCACTGGTGAGATGTCCGAGTAGTTGAGTCGTCCGTTTGCGGTTCCGTGGGGCGGCACGCCGGTCACTCGCGTCGCCGTCAGATCGAGCGTGATCAACGGATAGCGTGTTCCACGCTCGTCGGCAGCGGTCGAGAGCTCGACGCGGGTGAGATGCGCGTCGTCGAACGCGACGGCGGTCGATCGTTCGCCGGCCGGTGGAACGATTCGTACCTCGAGCCGCTCGCGCGAGAAGAGAGCTTGGTACAGCGGCGCGACGCACGACGATGCGACCCGAATCTCGAACGTGCGATGGCGAGAGCCGCTGGGCGTCGTCTCGCCGAACGAGCGCAGTCTCACGCCGGACGCTCCAGCCTCCGAGCACGCCGCGGGCGGGATTGCGCCGTGCACGCTGCCGACGAGCGACACGGTTCCACCGTCGACCACCGGCGTCGCCCCAACTCCGAGCCCCGACGACGGAGCAAGAGCGAGGGCGAACGCCGGCACGGCGGACCGCGCGCGCATTCTCATCGCCGGGCCGAGCCGGTGTTCAGTTCTTGACCAGCTCGACGCGGCGATTCTGCTGGCGGCCTTCCGGCGCGTCGTTCGACGCGGCCGGCTTCGTCGAGCCGAAACCCTTGCTCCCAAGTCGCGCGGCGTCGACGTGATAGTTCGCGATCAAAAACTGGCGAACGGCGGCGGCGCGCCTGTCGCTCAGCGTCTGGTTCGACGCCGCCGAGCCGACGTTGTCGGTGTGTCCCTCGATGGTGAGCTTGAGATCCGCGTGGTCCTTGAGCATCTGCCCGATGAGATCGAGCGTCGGCTTCGACTCGCCTCGAATGCGATCGCTGCCCGTGTCGAACAGAATGCCGTGCGTCGCGACGCGTCCGTCGGCCATGATGGCGTCGTAGAGCGGCTTGCCGCCGGCGGCAATCCGGATGTTCGACAAATACCCGGGCTGATCCTCGCTGCCGGGAAGGCCCACGACCACGACCTTGCCGCGACCAATGTTCGCGTTCGGCACATTCGACACGCGAACGCCATTCACGTACATCTTCACGTACTTGCCGTCGGCCATCACCGCGACGTGCGCGATGGGCTTCACAGCGGCTTCGGGCAGATCCGACCCTGAACTCACACCGCCACCCGCCAATTGCCCGCTGCCCGGCGAGAACGAAGCCTGCGCCAGATTGTCGACCGCGTCAGGGTCGGCAAAGTTCACTTCGAGGTTCCAGCCGCTGGAGCCGCTGTAGTCGGCTTCGAAGGTGAATCGTTGCGGGAGAACTTCCGGAAGCGGGATGGTGACGACTCCGCTGCTGTTCGTGCGCAGATACTGCTGCCCCTGCCACTTCGCGACCTCGAAGTTGCCGTGGCGAAGCTCGAGCCGCTTCGGGAAGTCGCCGATGGCGTCCTTCGAGAAGTCCTCGGCGAAAATCACCCGGTCGCCGGGAACGAAGTCGTAGTTGACCAGCACCGTGTTGTCGAACGCCGGCACCGACGTGCTCGTCGCGGCGGTGCCGTTCGATGTCGCGGATGCGGATTGCATCGCGGCCGGCACACCGCCCGCCGCGTCGACCGCCTTCGCGGAGTCGGCGGCCGACACCGGTTTTCCGTTCTTGTCCACGACCTTCACGGTCTTTCCGGCGCCCAACGCTTTGTGGATGCATTGGGTGTTGGTCGCCGCGCACGTGATCGCGCCCGTCGCTTTGTCGAGCGCGGCGTCGGTCAGGCTGTCCTCGGCGTTGTTCACGCGATCCTGAATCTTCTGTTTTGCGCGATCGATGAGGCCTTGCGCGTTGGCGCCGGCAAACGGGAGGGCGGATCCGAGCAGCATTGTCAGGACGAGAATTGCGCGGACGCGTCCGGACGACTGTCGGGTCGGCGTGATGACCGGGAGTTGGGGCATGTGGAGAGACTCCGGAGGTGATTCGTATGAGAGCGGGACTGGATCCGGCCGCGCGCGGCCTCGCGAACGCGGCGCTATATTAGGCGGCCGCCGTCCACGCGATCTCACCATGTCAACATGTTGACGCGCCGTTACTTCCGGCTCCGCACGCTCGGCCGACTGACGCTCACCGTCGTGGATGGTGAGACTGAGTCGCTCGCGGAGATTCGGCCGCGTCATCTCGCCGTGCTGACAGTGATCGCGCTGTCCGCGAAGGACGTGTCGCGAGACAAGCTCGTCGCGATGTTCTGGGGCGGCGAAGACGAAACTCGCGCCCGACACTCGCTTTCGAACGCGCTCTCCGGTCTGCGCGCTGTGCTCGGCGCGGACGCGATCACTTCACGGCGCGACCACATCGCGCTGTCCGACGACGCGCGGGTCGAAGTCGACAGCGCGCAGTTCAGCGCCGCGATCGAAGCCGGCGATGACCGGCGTGCGGTCGCGCTCTATGGCGGCCGTTTTCTCGACGCCGTCCATGTTCCCGACGCGCCGGACTTCGAGGACTGGGCGAGTCGCGAGCGCGGTAAGCTCGAGCGGCGGTTCGTCGAAGCGTGCGAGCGACGGGTCGCGCGGCTCGAGAGGGATGGCCAGTCGAACGAAGCACTGGTGCTTGCCGAGCGGTGGCTCGACGCCGCGTCGAGCTCCACTTCGGCGGCGGATTCGATCGCACGACTTACAGCTCAGCGTAGGGTCGCGGAGCCCGCGCGCGTTCCGGCGTCGCCGCGCGTCGAGGCGCCGTCGGTCGAGGCAGAGCCGACGCCTTCCTTGAAACCGACGCCGATCGCGGGGAAACGCCGGCGGCCGCTCGTTCTCGCCAGTTTGGCGGCGGCGATCGTCATCGCGGTCGTCTGGCAATTCCGACGCGCATCGAGCGAAGCGGCGGCGGCAACGCATCCGGTCGTCGCCGTCACATCGATCGAAGACGTGCGCGGGGACACGTCGATCGAGTGGCTGCGCGTCGCGCTGCCGCGGATGATCGCGAGCGATTTGGACGGATTGCGCGGCGTGGAATCCGTCGCCCCGGCGCGCGTACGCGACGTCGTCGCGCGGCTCGCCGGTTCCGGCTCGGCGCGGCTCAACGAACAACAGGCGGTGGACGTCGCGCGCCGCCTGCGCGCCGGGTGGTCGGTGACCGGCGGTCTGTCGGTCGCGCCCAACGGCTACGTCCTCGACGTGACCGTGAGAAACGTCGGCGACGCGGCGGAGTCGGAGGCGTTCACGATCCTCGCGTCGAATCCCGTCGAGCTCGGGCGACAGGCGGCCGCGCGCGTCGCGACGATTCTCGCGGCCGGTCCCCGAGGGACGGCGCGTTACTCGGGCATCGAGACCTCGAACGCCGACGCGTACCGCCACTTCACGCGCGGCATGATGGCCGCCGCCTCGGAGAAGTTCGCCGACGCGGCCGGCCAACTCGATTCGGCAATCGCGGAAGATTCCGGTTTCGTCGAGGCGATTCGCGCCCGTCAGAACATGGCCAACGCCGTGGGAGACGACTCCGGCGCGCATCGCCTCGGGCTTCTTGCCACCCGACACGAAGATCGTCTTCCCGAGCTCGAGCGGCTCGCCGACGAGATCCGCAACGTCGACAGCCTCGGCGAGAGCACGCGGGCCGACGCGTTGAGCGCGGAGTTGGTCGCACGATTCCCGCACGATCCGCGCGCGTACAGCGCGAGGGCGGATCTTCTCACCGCGCACGGACGCTGGGCGGAGTCCGAGACCGTGTTGTCGCGCGAGCTCGCCCTCGACTCGCTGGCGATGGTTGCCGGCGACGGTCCCTGCACGCCGTGCGAGGTGCTCTGGCGCCTGTCGCAGGTTCGTCTCGCGAAGGGCGATCGCGTCGGCGCGGAGGCATCGGCCCGTCGATGGGTGGCGTTGCAGCCCGACCTGCCGGCCGCGTGGCGAAACTTGTCCGCGACGCTCGCCGCGGTCGGCAAATCAGCGGAGGCGGCGGAGGCCGGCTATCACGACGTCGCGCTCTCGAGAAACGCGCTCGCCGCGGTCGACTTCGCGCGAACGATGCTCTCCGCGCGCCGCTACGACATCGTGGACTCGTTGCTGCGCTCGTGGAAAGGCACGCGCGATCCCGTCTTGCTCGACGGAAGCCGCGACGTCGGCGTGATGTTGGAGCGGGAGCGTGGCCGCATCGCCGAGTCAGTGGCGTCGCTCTCGACGCTGCCGCCGAACAACGGACTCGTTCTCGTCAGAGCCGACGGCCTCGCGCGCATGGGACATCTAGCCGAGGCCCGCGCGATCTTCGAGCGCGTCGGACATCCGCCGGGCTCTTCGGCGTCTGGGTTCACCGCGCCCGAGGCGCGCGGCTTCTCGTGGTCGCACGCCCTCGAAGCCGACGCGCTCGTTCGAGCCGGCGACACGGCCCAGGCCCGGTCGCTCGTCGATTCGATTGCGCGGTCCGGCGCGCAGAGCTACTACGGCCGTGACAAGGTGCTGCACCACCATGTTCGCGGCGTCCTGCTCCTCGCCGAGGGCAAGTACGCCGACGCCGAACGCGAGCTGGTCGCCGCCGAGTGGTCGGCGAACGCGTGGACCCGCACGAACGTCGAGCTGGCGCGCGCGCGTCTCGCGCTCGGCCGTCCCGACAGCGCCATTGCCGCGCTTCGGGACGCATACATGGCCCCGGTAGACGCGATGGCCCGCTACGTCCCGCGCACCGAGATCGACTGGTGGATGTCCCGCGCGTTCACCGCTGCGCACCAACCCGACAGCGCCGCGGTGTATGCGGCCTACGCGCGCGATGCGTGGCGCAACGCCGACCCGCAGTTCCGCGCGCGCCTCGACTCGCTTTTCGCGCCTAGCCGCTAGCGGCTAGGTGCGCGGAGTCTTCGGGGTGGGACTATGCTCCACGGACCAGCGCGGTATTGCCGACACTGCCCAGCAGCGGAGCGATCCCGTTTAAGCCACGCCCACACCTAGACCCGCGCGGAGCTTGCTACCTCCCCGCCACGAGCTGCCGGAGCACGTAGGGCAGGATGCCGCCGTGGCGGTAGTAGTTCATCTCCTCCGGCGTGTCGATCCGCGCGAGAGCCTTGAACTCCTTTGTCGAGCCGTCGCCTCCGGCGGCGCGAACGGTGAGCGTGGACTTGGGTTTCAGCCCCGCGCCGAGCCCGACGATCTCGAACGTCTCGAAGCCGGTGAGCCCGAGCGACTGGCGAGTTTCGCCATTCGTGAACTCCAATGGCAGAACTCCCATGCCGACGAGATTCGACCGATGGATCCGCTCGAACGACTCCGCGATCACCGCGCGGACGCCGAGCAGGACGGTGCCTTTGGCCGCCCAGTCGCGCGACGAACCGGTGCCGTACTCTTTGCCGGCGAGGATGACGAGCGGGGTGCCCGCCTTCTGGTAGGCCATCGAGGCGTCGTAGATGAACTGCGCCTTGCCGCCCGGCTCCGTCGCCGTCCAGCCACCTTCGGTGCCCGGGGCCATCTCGTTTCGCAAACGGATGTTCGCGAACGTGCCGCGCATCATCACTTCGTGGTTGCCGCGGCGCGCCCCGTACGAGTTGAAATCCTTCTTCTCGACGCCATGCTCGACGAGCCATTTCCCGGCCGGACTCGACGCCGGAATGTTGCCGGCGGGCGAGATGTGGTCGGTCGTGATCGAATCGCCGAGCATCGCGAGCGCGCGCGCGCCGGTGATCGGGGGAATTCCCGGCGGTTCGGTCGTCATGCCCGCGAAGTACGGCGGATTCTTGACGTATGTGGAATCGTCGGCCCACGCGTACGTCTCACCCTGCGGCACGTCGAGCGTGCGCCACTCGTCGTCCCCGTTGAACACGTCCGCGTACTGCGTCTTGAAGAACTCCGCCTTCACGCTACGGCTGATCTCGTCCTGCACTTCTTGCGGCGTGGGCCAGATGTCACGCAAAAAGACGGGACCGTCGTTCCCGACGCCGAGTGGTTCGCGCGTGAGATCGAGATCCATGCGCCCGGCGAGCGCGTAAGCCACGACGAGCGGCGGCGACGCGAGGTAGTTGAAGCGGGTCTGCGGATTGACGCGACCCTCGAAGTTGCGGTTGCCGGAGAGCACCGCCGCCACGACGAGCTTGTTGGCGTCGATCGCTTGTCCGATCGGCTCGGGCAGCGGGCCGGAGTTGCCGATGCAGGTCGTGCATCCGTACCCGACGAGCTGGAAACCGAGTTGGTCGAGGTACCGCTGCAAATCGGCCTGCTTGAAGTAGTCCGTCACGACCTTCGACCCCGGCGCGAGCGACGACTTCACCCACGGCTTCGTCTTGAGTCCCTTCTTCACGGCGTTGCGTGCCAGCAATCCCGCGGCGAGCATCACCGATGGGTTCGACGTGTTCGTGCAGCTCGTGATCGCCGCGATCACGACGGCGCCGTGTTTGAGCGTGAACGTGTTGTTGTTGTACTGCACCTGCGCGCCGCCTTCGGTGGAAACCGCCGGCTCGGCGACGGCGACCCCCCCGCCGCCACTCGCCGCCGCGGCGCGGCCGCCCTCTTTCCCGGACGAACCGGCGCCGGCGAGCTTCTCGAGTTCTGCGCGCACCGCTTCCCCGTACATCGACTTCGACCTCGAGAGCGGTACGCGGTCCTGGGGGCGCTTCGGCCCGGCGAGGCTCGGTTCGACCGTTCCGAGGTCGAGCTCGAGCGTGTCGGTGAATTCGGGATCCGGCGTCGAATCGGTTCGGAAGAGGCCCTGCTCCTTGGTGTACGCCTCGACGAGCTTGATGTGGTGCTCGGGGCGGCCGCTCAGGCGGAGATACTTGAGCGTTTCCTCATCGCACGGGAAAAAGCCCATCGTCGCGCCGTACTCCGGCGCCATGTTGGCGATCGTCGCGCGGTCCGCCAGCGGCAGCGACGACAACCCCGTTCCATAAAACTCGACGAACTTGCCGACGACCTTCTTCCTGCGAAGCATCTCGGTGGCGGTGAGCACGAGATCAGTCGCCGTCGCGCCCGGCGGCAGCTTGCCGTGCAGCTTGAACCCGACGACCTCCGGGATGAGCATCGACACCGGCTGGCCGAGCATCGCCGCTTCCGCCTCGATGCCGCCGACGCCCCAGCCGAGCACGCCGAGCCCGTTGATCATCGTCGTGTGCGAGTCGGTGCCGACGAGCGAGTCCGGGTAGGCGACCCGTTGTCCGTCTTCCTCTCCGACGAACACCGTTTTGCCGAGGTACTCGAGGTTCACCTGGTGGCAGATGCCGGTGCCGGGAGGCACGACGCGGAAATTCTTGAACGCTTCTTGTCCCCAGCGCAGAAAGACGTATCGCTCCTTGTTGCGCTCGAACTCGAGCTCGGTATTGATGAGAAACGCCGCCTGCGTGCCGTACTCGTCCACCTGAACCGAATGGTCGATGATGAGATCGACTTGCTGAAGCGGGTTGATGCGCTGCGGATCGCCGCCGAGCGACGCGATCGCGTCGCGCATCGCGGCCAAATCGACGACGGCGGGTACACCGGTGAAGTCCTGGAGCAGCACGCGCGCGGTTCGGAACGCGATCTCCTTTTCGCCGTGTCCACGCACGTCCCATTTGGCGAGCGCGAGCACGTCGTCGTGTTTGACGAACGCGTCGTCTTCGTTTCGCAGCAGGTTTTCGAGCAGGATCTTGAGGCTGAACGGCAGACGCGCGGCCTGGCCGCCCGACGGCTCGTCGAGCGCGGCGAGGCGGTAGACGACATACTGCTCGCCGTCGACGGCAATGGTCGCCCGGCTCCCGAAGGAATTCTTGGTTGTCATTTGAACTTGTCTCTCGACTCGAGGCGCTTGGCCCAGCGAGGTGACTGACGGAGCCACTGGCGGGACGCGCACGTCGACCGCCAGGCTGCGAATTAATCTAACGCGAACGGCCCCGGCGCGGGGAACCCTTGACCTTGGTTGCCCGCGGCCGCCGGCGTCCCGGCCGGGCAGGAAAACTCGACGCAGACGACGCAGACGCGAACAGCAATGACGCAGATGAACGACAGAGGCTTTGACCTACGCCGTTCGCCGTTCGTCTGCGGGATCGCCTTTCAATATCCGCGTCATCTGCGTTGAATGTTCCTCGTGCGCCAATCGCAGCTCGCCGACCGGCGCAACGCCGACCGACTGCGGGCTAGGCGGTCCGCTTGTGGTACAACCGGATCGCCAATGCCAATACCGCCGCGCCATAGACCGCCAAGATTCCGAGGGCCGGTGCGATGTCCATGAAACCCGCGCCTTTCACGAGCACCGCCCGCGAGATCGACACGAAGTGGCGCACCGGATTGAGCATCGACGCCACTTGCACCCAGTGCGGCATACTGTCGATGGGCGTCAGCAAACCGCTCATCAACAGGTAGATCATCAGAATGAAGAACGAGACGAACATCGCCTGCTGCTGCGTTTCGACGCCGGTCGAGATCAAGAGCCCGATGGCGAGCGCGACGACCAAATAGACGCCGGCCGCGCCCAGCAACAGCGCCGGATTGCCGCGAATCGGCACGCCGAACACCAAATGGCCGACGATCAAGCCGAGCGCCATGTCGATCAGCGCGAGCACCCAGAAGGGAAGCAGCTTCGCGGTGATGAATTCGGCTCGCGTGATCGGCGTGACGTTGAGCTGCTCGAGCGTTCCCATCTCGCGCTCGCGCGCGATGTTCTGCGCGGTGAGCAGCGTTCCGATCATCGTGACGAGGGCGACGAGGATCCCCGGCACCATGTAGTGCTTGTAGTTGAGCGTTGGGTTGTAGAGCGATTGAATCCGCGTCTCGATGCGGGGAACGCCCGGCTTCGGCGGCTGTTCCTCCGGCGGGCCCGTCGCAATCGTGCGCACGTTCGGGTGGATCTGCGCCGACAACTCGCGCGAATAGTCGGTCAGGATCTGAAGCGCGTACGACTGCACGATTCCGGCGGCCGACCCCTTTTCGGCGTTCACGTCGAGTCCGATCGGCGCCGCGCCGGTTCGCACCAGCGATCTCTCGAAGTCGTTCGGGATCGTCACGACGAGCGTCGCGCGGCCGCCGAGCATCGCGTCGTTCGCCGAATCCGGCGAGCCCGATTGGCCGACGATGTTGAAGAATCCCGACGACCCCAGCCGGCTCACGACGCCGCGCGACGTGCTCGAATGGTCGAAGTCGACGATGTACGCCGGCGATCGCTTGATCTCGAACGTCGCGACGTTCGAGAGTAGGAGCAGCTGGATGAGCGGCATGACGATGATCTGCACGAGCGACGCCTTGTCGCGCGTCACGTGCAGAACCTCGGCGTGAGCCAGCACGAGCACGCGCCGTAGGAATGGGGACCCCCGCCGCCGCGCCACGCTCATTGGAGGCGCACCTTGAACGACCGCGCGCTGGCGACGAGCAGCACGAGCGTCATCGCGACGAGCACCAGCGTTTCGCGCCACAGATAGGTGATGCCGACGCCCTTGAGCATGATCCCGCGCGCGATCGTGACGAACCAGCGAGCGGGCACGATGAACGTCACCCACTGCAACACCGTCGGCATGCTCTCGATCGGAAACACGAACCCCGAGAGCATCTGCGTCGGCAGCATGGTGCCCACGAGCGCGCCGAGCAGCGCCACGCGCTGCGACGACGTACGCGCCGAGACGAGGATGCCGAGCGAGAGCGCGACCAGAATGAACAGCGTCCCCTCGGCGAGGAGCAGCACCAGGCTGCCTTGCATGGGCACGTGGAAGACGACGCGCGCGACGAGCAGCACCGTCAGCACGCTCACGAAGCCGATGCCGAGATACGGCGCGACCTTGCCGACGATGATCTGCCACGGACGCAGCGGCGATACGAGCAGCGCTTCCATCGTCCCCGTTTCCTTTTCCCGCGTGAGCGAGAGCGCGGTCATCAGCGCGGCGATGATCATCAACACCATCGCCATCAGCCCCGGGACGAAGAGATTCGTGCTTTCGCGCGTCGGGTTGAATCGCGAGCGCGCCTGCGGCACGATGCGGACTGTGCCCGCCGGCTGCGGCTGTTCGGCTTCGTATCCCTGAATGACGGCATTCACGTAGAACTGCCGCGACGTGCCCGAGTTCGGCTCGGTCGCGTCGGTCGTGACGAGGAGTTGCGCCGGTTGCCCCGACGCGAGGCGCCGGCCGAACTCGGGCTCGAACTCCACGGAAACCTGGACGGTGTCGTTCTTGAACAGAGCGTCGAGGTCGGACGCGCGGGACACGACCGCGACCGTCCGAAACACGCCGCTCGCGTTGAACCGGTCGCGGAGCTCGAGGGTTGCCGCGTCGGGTGACGGATCGACGATCGCGAGTCGAACGTCGCGTACGTCGGTCCGAATCGAGAAGCCGAAGAGAATCACCTGCACGATCGGCATGAAGATCAGCACGGCGAGCGTGCGCCGGTCGCGCAGGATGTGGTAGGTCTCCTTCCGGAGCAGACCCCACAGCGCTTTCACGAGGCGGCCCCTCCGCCCGCTCTCGACGACTCGGCGCTTGGCCGCGCGAGACGCACGAACAATTCGTCGATCGACGACACGCCGGCCTGTTGCTTGAGATCGGCCGGAGCGCCCATCGCCTCGATCCGCCCCGACACCATGATCGAGATGCGGTCGCAATACTCGGCTTCGTCCATGTAGTGCGTCGTGACGAGGACCGTCGTGCCCGCGTGCGCGGCCTCGTAGATCAGCTCCCAGAATTGGCGGCGCGTCACCGGATCCACGCCGCTCGTCGGCTCGTCGAGAAAGACGACCTTGGGTTCGTGCAGCAGGGCGACCGACAGCGCGAGCTTCTGCTTCCACCCGAGCGGGATCGACCGAACGAGCTCGCGTTCGGCGCGCGCCAGCCCGAGGCGGTCGAGGATGCGTCGCGTACGTTCCTTGAGTTCCGACGGCGGAAGATCGTAGATGCCGCCGTACAGGCGGATGTTCTCGCGAACCGTGAGGTCGTCGTACAGCGAGAAGCGCTGGCTCATGTAGCCGATTTCCTGCTTGATCGCCTCGCTGTCGGTCGCGACGTCGTGTCCGGCCACGCTGGCCTCGCCCCCCGTCGGGGCGAGGAGGCCGGTGAGCATGCGGATCGCGGTCGTCTTGCCGGCGCCGTTGGCGCCGAGGAACCCGAACACTTCGCCGGGCTTCACGTCGAACGTGATGTGATCGACGGCCGTGAACGTGCCGAAAGTGCGCGTCAGCTCGCGCGCGCGAATCGCGTCACCCGCGCCGTTCATGCCGCGTTGCCTCGGGGTTCGGCCGACTCTTCTCCTTCCGGCGCGCCCATGCGAGCCATGAACACGTCCTCGATCGTCGGCTGCGCGGGCGAGATGCTCGCGTCGGTGATTCCCGCGGCGCGCAACGCATCGGCCGCGTCGGCGGTGATGCGATCGGGCGCGGCGTTCGGGCGCGCGTCGACGAAATGCAGCGTCTCGCCGAACGGATAGACCGACGCGGTGTTTCGATAGGCGCGCAGCGCGCGAATCGCGGCGTACCGGTTCGCGGCGCGAACCGCGAACAGGGGACGCCCGTACGACGCCGTGATCGCCTTTGGCGCGTCGATGGCGAGGACGTGCCCGCGTTGCATGAGCGCGACACGGTCGCAACGGTCCGCTTCGTCCATGTACGGCGTCGAAACGAGGATCGTCAGCCCGCCCGCGCGGAACTTGGCGAGCAGCTCCCAGAATTCGCGCCGCGACACCGCGTCGACGCCGGTCGTCGGCTCGTCGAGAAAGAGAATTTTGGGGCGATGCACGAGCGCGCAGCACAGGGCGAGCTTCTGCTTCATGCCGCCCGACAGTGCCGACGCGCGGCGCGTTCGAAAGGGCTCGAGCTGGACATAGATCGGGGCGATCTGCTCGTACTCGCGCTCCACCGTCGTCCCGAAGACGGATGCGAAAAAGCGCAGGTTTTCTTCGACGCTGAGGTCGGGGTAGAGCGAGAAGCGGCCCGGCATGTAGCCGATCTGCCGCCGCAACGTCCACAGATCTCTCACGACGTCTGCTCCGAGCACGCGAGCGCTGCCCGAGTCCGGGAGGATGAGCGTCGTGAGAATGCGAAAGAGCGTCGTCTTCCCGGCGCCATCGGGGCCGATGAAGCCGAACACCTCTCCGGCGCCCACGCGGACCGACACGTCGTCGAGCGCGACGTTGGTGTCGTACCGCTTGCCGACCCGCTCGACGACGACCGCGTCGCGCGAATCGGCTCCCCCCACCGCGGTCGTCATCGCGACGCCGTGACCGCGGTGAAGCGAACGTCGACCGGCATGCCGATCTTGAGCACGCCGTTCGGATTCGGCACGCGCAGCTTGATGGCGTAGACGAGATTCGTGCGCTCGTCGCGCGTTTGTATAGGCGTGGGGGTGAACTCCGCCTGCGAGCTGATCCACGACACTACACCGGGCAGCGTTTGGTGCGTGTCGGCTGAGTCGAACGTGACCTCGGCGCTCTTTCCCAGCTTCAGCTGCGCGAGTTGCGGCTGCGTGACGTAGGCGCGGAGCTCGACCGTGTCGAGGTTGGCGATCTTGTAGAGCGGTTGGCCGACCTGCACGAATTCGCCGCGCTTGGTGTAGGTGGTGAGGACCGTTCCGCGGAGCGGGTTCGAGACGCGGCTTCGGCGGATCTGGTCGCGGATCTGCGCGGCGCGCGCGTCGTTCGACGCGACGTCCTCAGACGCCGTTCGCACCTGCGCGTGTCCGGCTTCGATCTGCGCGAGGAGCGTCTTGTAGTCGCGCTCCGCCTGATCCAATTGCTGCGAGGTCGCCGCCTGCTGGGCGACGAGCCGTTTCGTCCGTTCGTAGTTGCGCTCGGCGATGTCGCGCTGCGACTCGAGAACTCCGAGCTGGCGCGCGGTTTCGGTCACGCGCGCGCCGCTCGTCGCGCGCTGCGAGGACGCCTCTCGCAGCTGGAGCACGAGCGCGCTCGTGTCCACGACCGCGACGACATCCCCCGCGGCGACGTGCTGCCCCTCGAGCGGCTCGAACGCTTTGAGCTGGCCAGCGGTCTGCGCGCCGACCACGACCTCGGTTGCCTCTACATTCCCGAACGCATCCGGCCCGGGCTCCTTGTTGCAGCCAGCGACGACGAAGGCGCTACCCGCCGCGAACGCCCGCGCGAGCAATCGACGATTGCGTGTCATTGCGGAATCTCCAGGCCCAACATGTTCAGGTAGCCGGCCCGCGCCTGCGCCAACTCGACGCGGTGCTGCGCGCTCGCGAGTCGCGCGGCGAGCACATCGGCGTTGCGATCCACGTACTCGGAGGTCGTGACGACACCCTCGCGCAGCTTTGCCGCGGTTTCGCGCTCGATCTCTGTGCGCAACGCGACGATGCGGTCGTCGAGCGCGATCGCGGTATCGAGCCGAGTCATCGTGGCGAGAAAGGGCTGGACGCTGCGACCGATCTGGTCCGCGAACGCACGCTCGTTCGTCGTCGTGATCTGGCGCTGAAGTTCCAGTACCTGTCGCTCGCGCGTCGTGGTGCCCCACGTCCAAGGCTTCCACTCGAACTGCAGCCCACCGAGTGCGTACGGCTGAAAACCGGAGGCCAACTGATTCAGGCCGGGACGCCCATACCCGACGCGCCCGAACGCCGAGATCTTCGGGCGATCCTGCGCGGATTCGACCGCTTCCTGTGCCGCGAGATGGGCGCGGGTCGCCTCGAATTGCGCGAACTCCGGCCGCGAGCGAGTGTCAGCCGGCGGTGTCGCTTGAGCGCGTGCGACCGCGGCGGCCAGGTCCGGCAGCGCCAGCGTCACGGAATCACTGATCGGGGCGTGTACGAGCTCGGCGAGCCGCGAGAGCGCGGCCGTCCGATCGGCGCGTGACTGGGCGAGGTCTTGACGGCGCTGGAGGATCGTCGCGGCGATGGCGGCGGTGTCTCCGGGAAGGGCAGCGCCGTCTCGCAAGCGGATCGCCGTCTCGCGCAGGCGGGCGTCGAGGTCCGCGATGGCGAGAGTCGTTTGCGCGCCGCGCTCCTGCGACAACAGCGCGCTGAAGAACGCGTCGTTCACGTCCTGTCGCACGCTGAACAGCGCCACGCGCAGCTCGGCCTGCGTCTCCGCCAACTGCGCGCGCTCGGCGGCGCGGCGCGGCGCGACGGTCGGTGTGACGAGCGGCTGCTGCGCGTTCAAGTGCGCGTCGTACGTGTCGTACGGCGGCGCGGGGATCGTGATGTTCGGGATCCGCACCGGAATCGTCGTGACCGCCGACTGGTACTGCGCTTGTCCCGACAGCTCGAGCGCGGGCTTCTTGTCGGCGTCGATATTCTCGAGGCGAAGGGCGCTCGCCGCCGCGGAGAGCTGAAACTGCCGCTGGCGTGGATCGGTGGCCGTCGCCTGTTGCAGCAGCGCAGACAGGCGGACCGAGTCGCGCGGGCCGGCCCAGGAGGATTGCTGCGCGCGGCCGGTCGCGACGAGCGACAGCGTGGCCAGCGATGCAAGCGCGACCGATGAACGAAGAGTCGTCATGGTCGAAGTGCGTTGAGGATGAAGTCGGGGAGCGTCGCCTTGCGCTCGCGGATGAACCGCTCGAAGCCGCGATCGTCGAGCTGGAGGACGGTGGCGAGCATCGGTCGGGCGACGAAGGGAAAGACGCAGAGCGACGCGAGGTTCGCCAGGAACTGGTCGAGCGAGATCGGCCGGATGCGCCCCGCGCGCGCGGCCTCCTTCAACTGTCGGTCGAGCGTGCCGAGAAAGTGCTCGCCGATTGCCTGCGCGCGGAGTTGGGCGATGGCCTCGAGAAGTTGCTTGGCGCGCTCGGGGTGCTGGTTGATCTCGCTGATGACGTAGCCGGGCGCGTACGGCGTGGCGGAGAGCTGGTCGAGGTAGAGCGCGACCACCTGTCGCACTTTCTCGTCGAGCGCGGTGGGGCCGCCGAGGATCGCGCCGACGCGCCCGAAGAGTCCGGACGCGACGCGTCGGAAGATCGCCTCGGACAGGCGCGCCTTGCTGCGGAAATAGTAGTGGAGGAGGGCTTTGTTGACGCCGGCCTCCTCGGCGATCTCCTGCATGCGCGCGCCGTGAGTGCCGCGTCGGACGAAGACGGCGTGGGCCGCGTCGAGGATCCGCTGTTCGGTGTCGCGGTCGCGCACCGGCGGCGCGGCCGGCTTCGGCGCGGTTCTTGTTTTCCGCCGGGTTAGACTGGATGGTTTAACCATACGGTTAACAACGTATGTGCGAGCGCCGAATGGCGCAAGGCGAAAAAAAAGGACGGGCGCCTTTCGGCGCCCGTCCTCGAACGATGCGAGAGGACGTTACGGGTTCGGCGGTCCCGCCGGAGGCTGTCCGCCGCCGGCACCACCGCCGGCGCCGCCACCACCACTGCCCGGCGTCGGCGTGCCGATTCCCGCGCCGCCACCCATCAACTGCACCGGCTGCGCGGCCGCGCCGGTCGGCGCCTTCTTTTTGATGAACGGAATGCCGTTCGCGATCCACTCGGCTTCCGGCGTTCCCTTGAGGTAGTGGTCGTAGAACTGGTGCATCCGCACTTCGACGTCGTACTGGTTGTCGTAGCGGGTGAAGCCGTGGCCCTCGCCCTCGTACGACAGGAAGATCACCGGCTTCTTGAGGAAGCGAAGCGCGTTGTAGAACTCGACGCCTTGGAGCCATTCGGTCGAGCCGTCGTTCGTGCCCTGGAAGATCAGGAGCGGCGTGTTCATCGACGGCGCGTGGAAGACCGCCGACTGATCCATGAACAGCGAAAGATTGTCGTACGGGTTCGCGCCGAAACGTCCCTGGCCGTACGTGTCGTAGCGGTGCTGGTTGGTGCCCGTCGTCTTCCACAGCTGGTTGAAGTCGGCGACGAGGTCCACCGCCGCGGCGCGGATCGCGATTGCCGCGAACATCTTCGACTGCGTCGAGATGTACGCGCCGCCCTGACCGCTGTAGCTGCCGCCGTGGAGACCGACGCGCTTCGGATCGGCGTACCCGAGGTCCTCGGCGCGCTTCACCGCCGCCTCCACCGAGTTCAGCATGTCGGTGTGCGAGCGCCCGGTGTGGAAATAAATGTCCGGGAGCAGGACGAGGTATCCGTTGCTCACGTAGTCCGCGTACTGCGGCGCCGACGCGTAGCGCGGCACCTCGTAATGGTTCTGCTGGTCCGACAGTTTTTCGTAGAAGTACACGAGCATCGGCAGCTTCTGGCCCGGCTTGTAGTCGTCAGGAACCGCGAGCGTGCCCTGCAGCTTGTGGCCGTCCTTGTCCTTGTAGTCGATCAGGATGCGGTGGCCCCACTTGAATTCCGACTGCTGGGGGTTCGCGTCGGTGAGCCGCTTCGGGTCTTCGAACTTGCTGTTCGTCACCCAGTAGTCGGGAAATTCGACGAACGTCTCGCGCGTGAACAGAACGCGGTCGGCATTCTTCGCCTTGACCGGCCGCCCGAAGCTGCGGTCCTCGTACACGAGCTTCGTGAGCTGGTCGCCCTCGAGGCGATAGTAGCCCGCCTTCTTGTCGTCCTCGTTGAACGCGGAGAGGAGCACCGGCTTCGAGAGATCGATCGTTCCGCCGCCGCCGCCGCCGCGCCCGCCGCCGCCCCCCCCGAACCCGCCGCCACCCGCCGCCGGCGCGTTGTCGTCGGGCTCGAGGCGAACGTAGCGGAAGCGAACATCGCTCTTCGCCCCGACGCCGTTCGTGAGGTTGCGCGCCGCGCCGCTTCCGTCGAGCGAGACGAGCCAGAGATCGTACTTGTGGTCGAGTACCACCGACTTGCCGTCTTTCGTGAAACCGCTGATGCCGTACGACGGCTTCTCACCGACGTGATCCTCTTCGGCGTTGACGAAGCTCACCGGCGCCGACTGCGTGATCGCGACGTGCTTGTTCGCGGCGATGTCGTACGACCAGATCTGCTTGTCCTTCCAGTACAGGAAATACTTCCCGTCGGGCGACAACCCGAGTGAGCGCTCCTGTCCCTTGAGCACGGAGGTGCGCTCGCCGCTCGTCGTGTTCACGCGATAGAAGTCGGAAAGCTGCGGCTTCCAATCATCCACATACTCCTTGTCGTCCTGTCCGATCGCCCACGCGCCGTCGCGCGTGATCTGCACGCGATCCATCCGCGCATCGGCAAGCGGAACGACTTTCTTCTGCGCGAGCAGCACCGCCGCGGTGAAGGTCCGGTTGCGGTCCTGCTGCGCGCGCACCATCTGCACGGGTTGGATGTACGGATCCTTCCAGTGCCAGACGTCGACGTTGCCGATCGGCTCCACGGCCGCCGTCGAATCGCGGCGAGGCGGTGAGGCTTCCTGCTCCTTGAGGCCGACGAAGATTCGCGAGTGGTCGGGACTCCACTGGAGCGTCCCCTTCTCGCTGATCACCATGTTGTCGGCCAAGCCGGAAAGCGCCTTCCGATCCAGCACGAACGACGCCGGCTCGGCGCTCTCGAGCGACGCGAACGCGACGACCGCGTTCTCCTTTTCGGTGAATCCGCGGCGATCGGTGCCGCGGAGCGCCGCCACCGACGTGCCTGAGTCGTCCCAGGTGAGCCGCGTGTAGTCGGCACGCGAGTTGTCGAGCGAACGACGCTGCCAGTTGGACGTCGACACGATGAACAAGCCGTTGCCGTCGCGATCGGTCCCGGAGACGGTGTACGCGAGCATCGTCCCCGGCTTGTTGAACTCGGCCGACGAGACGCCGCCGATCAGCTCATCGCCTCCGTCTCGCAGGTGGTGCAGAATGAGATCCGTGCCGTCGACGCGCGCGGGCACAGCGCCGCCGCGTCCACGACCGCCACCGGCCGCGCCGGCTCCGCCACGGCCGCCGGCGGCCGCGGCGTCGGGCGGAGCGCCGGGACGGGCTTTGCGAACCATCAGCGCGACCGAACCTTTCGAGAACGCGAAAGACGCGACGTTGTCCCACGATTCGACCGCGCCGGTGGCGAGGTTCCTGAGCTCCAGCCGCGACGGTCCGTTCGCCGGCGTCTCGGTCTCGGACGCGTTGGCGCGCCCAGCCGGCGCCACGAAATACGCGACCCACCTCGAGTCGTCGGAGAATTGCGGTCGCGACGCGCGGGCAATCTTCGACTCAGCGTGCGCCGAGAGACTCTCGAGGTACAGGGTGTCGTCGACGCGGCGCTGTTGATACCCGTACGATGCCCAGTTTCCGTCGTCCGAGACGGCGACGTCGCGAATCGAGCGCCACTTGGCGTAGTCGGCGACGGTCATCGCACGCTTGTCGTCGTTTCGCGCCGCCGCTGCGGGTGCACCGGTCTGCTGCACGGTCGCCTGCGCGCGTTGCGCCGCGATGGGCGACGCGAGCGCCAGCAAGGCCGCGCTCCATCCCAATCGCAGCGCGATGCGGGAATGGAAACGCACGGGAAAAAGAATGGGTATAGGCCGCGGGGCAGCGTGTGGGTTGGGGCGGGGGCGGGGGCGGGGGCGGGGGCGCATGCTGTTCTCCTGAGCGTTGCGCGTGCGGGAAGGCCGTTCGATCTTGCCGAGATGACTACGCGAAGTGATCCAATTCAGTTGACAACGAGCCTCATGTCAATCGACTCGACCAGCGGCTGTGAAGCCGAGGTCGTGTCTTGGCTCGACAAGTACCTCGCCGATGGTGGATGGCGGACCCGGCGCATTCCGGTCTCGCCCGGTCGGTACGACGTCTTCGCGACCGAGGTCGAGAGCCCGCTCGTCACACTGACCACGCATCTCGACACGGTGCCGCCGTACATCCCGCCGCGCCGGCAGGGCGGAAAGCTGTACGGCCGGGGCGCGTGCGACGCAAAAGGGATTGCCTCATCGATGATTTGCGCCGCCGAACGACTGCGTGAGACCGGCGTTCCGGTGGCGCTGCTGTTCGTCGTGGGCGAAGAGGTGACGCACGACGGCGCGCACGCCGCCAATCAGGCGATCGTGTCCGGTCTGGTGCCGCCAACCAACCGCGTACTCGTCAACGGTGAGCCGACCGAAAGCACGCTCGCCGTCGGAACCAAGGGCGCGATTCGCGTCACGGTTCGAACGCGCGGGCACGCCGCGCACTCCGCGTATCCGCACCTCGGTCACTCTGCCACACGTGACCTCGTTCGGTTGTTGGCCGAGGTCGACGCCATCGAGTTCCCGACGGACGAGCTGTTCGGCCCGACCACGGTGAACATCGGTGTTCTGAGCGGCGGCGTCGCGGACAACGTCGTGGCGCCGGCCGCCGAGGCCAGACTCATGATTCGGCTCGTCACGCCGCCCGAAGACGTGAAGTCGATCATCGAGCAGTGGGCCGGAGGCCGAGCCGACCTCGAGTGGGGGCCTGTCGTTCCGCCGATCCGGCTCGGGGTGGTGGATGGCTTTCCGACGTCGGTGGCGGCGTTCGCCACCGACATTCCGGCGCTGACGAATTGGGGAACGCCGTACTTGTTTGGTCCGGGCTCAATCCACGTCGCTCACCGCGACGACGAGTGCGTGTCGCTCGACGAGCTCGAGGCGGCGGTGGGGGCGTACGAGCGGATCGCGATCGCGTCGCTCGAGGCGTCGGTCTGATCCGGCGAGGGGCGCGGAGGGGTCCGCCCCGGCCGGCCGACTTGGCCCTAATACCGTTTGGTACTATATTCTGCTTGTAACGCCTTTTGGTACTAGGATGGCCTTGCGCGCCCCATACCCGACCGCATCGAGCTCGCCCAGCCCTGCGCGCGTGTCGCGGGCCGGTCTGGCGACCTTTTTTCGCATCGCCGCCGAGTGGGATCTCGACACCGCGCAGCAGATGGCGCTGCTCGGGTTGCCGTCGCGGACGACGTTCTTTCGCTGGAAGAAGGCGTCGCCGGCTTCCTTGCCACCCGATACGCTCGAGCGGCTCTCGCACGTCTTCGGGATCTACAAGAGTCTTCAGATTCTGTTGCCCCACGCCGCGGCGGCGACCTGGATTCATCGGCCGAACGACGCGCCGCTCTTCGGGGGACGGCCGGCGCTCGAGCTCATGACCCGTGGCGTGGCCGGGCTCTTTCTCGTGCGTGCGTATCTCGACGCAGAGCGGGGCGGCGACTTTGTCTGAGCGGCCGGCGCGCCGCGACACGAAGGTCGTGCCGCTCGCGCCGTCGGCCGACCGTCCGATTCCGGTTCGGCGAATTCACTGGAAGAGCGCCGTTCGGATCATCCCGAGCGTCTTCCCGCCGGCCGACCTGTTCAAACGGGTTGCTGCGCCGGCGGATCGTGACGCCGTGCACGCGATCGAGGACGCATTCAATCCGCGCCTGCGCCCCTCCGCCGGTCCGGCGGCGGGGTTGAACGCGAGCGAACGCGTCGTCGGCCCGGGTGCGACCTACATCATGGCGGCGTTCACGCATCTCTCGCCCGACGGCAGCCGGTTCAGCGACGGCACGTTCGGCGTCTTCTACGCGGCTCAGCGCGAGGCGGTGGCGATCGCCGAGACGCGGTATCACCGTGAACGGTTCATGTTGGCGACGCGCGAAGCGCCGTGCGAGCTCGACATGCGTGTGCTGAGCGTGGGCGTGAGGGCGCCGCTGCACGACCTGCGTGGCATGCGGGCGATCCTGCCCGACGTTTACCGCCTCACCGACTACTCCGCCTCACAGTTGCTCGGCGGCGTGCTGCGGGCGGGTGGGTCGAACGGCGTCGTCTACGACTCGGTGCGACTCGAGGGCGGACGGTGCGTCGGAGCATTTCGCCCGCGGGTGCTCTCACACTGCCGCGAGCGGAAGCACCTGCGCTATGTGTGGGACGGCGCGTCGATCGCGTCCGTTTTCGAGATCAAGCGGCTCCCCGCTCGCCCTCCGGCTCAGCCTTAGGCGGCAGAATTCGCTCGATCTTTCGCGCGATGATGGCGTTGGTGGGGCAGAAGCGCACGAACTCGCCGTCGGCCGGCGACCAATTGGCCGTGTGTGCCAGGGCGTACGCCTTGCCTTCGCCGTCGAGCGCCATCGCGCTGGGCGCGAGCGCGACGCACAGGCCGCACCCGATGCACCCGTCGCGGTTCACTTCGATCTCGAACAGCCGCCGCGGATAGACGCCGCCGGGCTGGTCGTAGAACGCGTCGATGTCTTCCAGGGCCTTGAGCGCGGCGCGGTGTCCTTCGTCGATCGTGGCGGCGATGTTCGCGAAGCTGAGCCAGTCTTCGCCGACGCGCGGGCGCACGAGGACCATCGGCGGGCCGCTCCAATGCGTCAGTGGGTATTGTTGAAGCGCGTGCATCATCGTCGCCGCGGCGCGCAAATAGATGTTCGCGAAGCCGAGCGACAGAGCGTTCTGGATGGGCCGCAAGTCGCTGCTGCCGACGTCCACCGCGATGACGAGATCGGCGTCGGCCGCCGCGATCAGCACCGGGAGGTTGTCCACCACGCCGCCGTCCACGCAGAGGCGGTCGCCGACGCGGCCCGGCGGGAAGTAGCCGGGCAGCGCGCACGACGCATACACCGCGTCGCGGACGGAGACGTTCTGCAGGCCCTTGAGCCCCCAGATCACCTGCATGCCGCGCTCGATGTCCACGGTGTTCACGAGCAGCCGGCCGGGGAGGTTGGCGAACGTCCCCTCCGGCACGACGGCATGTGTCAGATCGCGGAGCGGCTCCTCGAGGTAGATCGACGGGGACCGCATTCGCTCCATCAGCATTCCGAAATGATTGATTCGGAACAGGTCGCGCCGCCGCAGCGATTGGGCGCGGTCCACGAGCTCGGCCGCCGACATGCCCGCGACGCGAGCCGCGGCCATCATCGCGCCGATGCTCGTGCCGGCGTACGTCGTCGGCACGATGCCGCGCTCCTCGAGCGCCTGGATGACGCCGATGTGCGCGAATCCCTTCATCCCCCCGCCGCCGAGCACGAGCGCGATGCGGCGCTCGCGTGGGGTGGGGGTCGGAACAGGGCTCGGAGTCGTGGGCGTGCGGGTCATACGTGGAATATCGGCGGCGTCGCCGTTCGGCGAAACGACCGGTGGCGGACCGCGCGACGCGAATCTAGTGTTGTACGCGTCGGCCGGTGAATTCTTGAATTCGCGACGGCGCCGCCGCGTTCCCGCTCATTCGACGATCGACATTTCGCCCGCGCCACGCCGACGATGGTTCCTTCCGACGACGCCGATCGAGGCACCCGCGGGCGCGGCGAGCAATCGCTGGTCCGCGCGTTGGGGACGTGGGGGATGGCGGCGAGCATCGTCAACATCACGATCGGCGGCGGCATCTTCCGCTTGCCCGCGCCGATCGCCGGCGTTCTGGGACCCGCTGCGCCGATCGCGTATCTCGTGTGCGCCGTCACGATGGGGCTCATCGTACTCTGCTTTGCCGAAGCCGGGAGCCGCGTCTCGCTCACCGGCGGCGTGTACGCGTTCGTCGACTTGTCGCTGGGCCCGGCCGTCGGGTTCTTCGCCGGATTCATGCTGTGGTCGGCTATTACGGTTGCGGCGGCGGCGGTCGCGGCTTTTTTCGCCGATGCACTCGGGTCGCTCGTGCCCGTCCTCGCGGCGCCCGGCGTCCGCATCCCGTTGCTGATCATCGTGCTCGCCGCGCTGGCGGCGCTCAACGTCGTGGGAGTGCGGGGGGCAAGTCGCTTCAACACGGCGGTCACCGTCGCAAAGCTGGTGCCTCTCGTCGCGCTCGTCGTGTTCGGCTCGGCGGCCGTGGTTTCGTCGAACATCGTCTGGCATGCGGCGCCTCCGGTTCGCGACGTCGCGCGGGCATCGACGCTTCTCATTTTCGCCTTTCTTGGCGTCGAGAGCGCCCTCGCGCCCAGCGGCGAAGTGCGCGATCCGCGGCGAACGATTCCGCGCGCCATTTTCATCGCGATGGCCGTCGTCACCGTGATCTATCTGACCGTGCAAATCGTCGCGCAGGGCGTTCTCGGTAGCACGCTCGCCGGCCGAGCCGCGCCGCTCGCCGACGCCGCCGGGGTGGCGTTGGGCGCGCCCGGGCGCACCTTCGTGCTCGTCGGCATGGTCGTGTCGATGTTCGGCTACGTGGCCGGTGTGTCGCTCGCGGTTCCGCGCATGCTGTTCGCCTTCGCCCGCGACGGATACCTGCCGAGCGCACTCGCGCGCGTGCACGAGCGGTTCAGCACCCCGTATATCGCCATTGTGGCGCAGGCGGCGATCGTCATTGTCCTCTCGACGACGGGGACCTTCGAGGAGCTCGCCGTCATCGCGAACGTGGCGACGCTCGCGGTCTACGCGGCGTGCTGCGTCGCGGTGCTCGTGCTTCGCCGGCTCGAATCGACGGGGACGCGACCCGCGGAGGTTGCGTTCCGCGCGCCGTTGGGCGGCGCGGTACCGGTGCTGGCCCTCGTCGCGATCGGTTGGCTGCTGACGAGCCTCACCCGCCTGGAGTGGACCTCGCTCGCCGCGATCGCCGCCGTCGCGTCCATCATCTACGTCGGGAGCTCGCGCGCTCGGCGTGTCTCGCGCGCGACTGCGGAGCCGGCCACGTGAGCGCCACGACCAGCACGGACGTGCGAGACGCGCTTCTCCAGTTTCGCGCCGAGTTTCCGATTCTCGAGCGCACGACGTACCTCGTCTCCAATTCGCTCGGGGCGATGCCGCGCGCCGTGCCCGAACGACTCGCCGAATACGTGGACCAATGGGCCGAGCGCGGCGTCCGTGCATGGGCGGACGGCTGGTGGGAAATGCCGGTGTCCGTCGGCGACGAGATCGCTCCGCTCATCGGAGCGCCGTCCGGCAGCGTAGCCATGCTCCCGAACGTGACGATCGCGCAAGCGTCGGTTCTGAGCGCCTTCACGTATGCGCCGCCGCGCGACGCCATCGTGATGACCGAGCTCGATTTCCCGTCCGTGCGCTACATATATGACGGCCTCGCCAAACGCCTCGGCGCGCGGGTCGTGGTCGTCCCTTCCGGCGACGGAGTCGGCGTGGACATGGATCGCCTCTTGTCCGCGATCGACGAACGGACCGCGCTCGTCGCCATCTCGCACGTTCTCTTTCGCTCGGCGTACATCCTCGATGTCGCGGCGATTTGTCGCCGGGCGCGCGAGGTGGGGGCTCGCGTATCGCTCGACGCGTTTCACTCCGTCGGCGTGATGCCGGTAGACGTCACCGCACTGGGCGTCGATTTTTTGAGCGGCGGCGTGTTGAAGTGGTTGTGCGGCGGTCCCGGGGGCGCGTTTCTGTACGCGTCGCCCGAGGCGAGCAGGTCGCTCATGCCATCATTCACCGGCTGGCAGGCGCACGAGCGTCCGTTCGGATTCGAGTCGGACATGCGCTACGCCGAGGGCGCCTGGCGCTGGTTGAACGGCACGCCGCCGATTCCCGCGTTGTTCGCCGCCGTCGAAGGTCCGCGGATCGTTCGGCGGGCCGGCATCGACGCGATTCGCGCGAAGAGCGTTCGCCAGACGTCGCGTCTCATCGAGCTTGCCGACGCGCGCGGCTACCGGGTCTCCGCGCCGCGCGACTCGGCGCGCCGCGGAGGGACGGTCGCGTTCGACGTGCCGCATTCGTACGGCGTATCGCGAGCGCTTCTGGCGAACGACGTGATCGTGGACTATCGACCGAATGCCGGAATTCGCATCGCGCCGCATTTCTATACCTCCGACGCGGAGCTCGAGCGCGCCGTCTCGATGATCGACGACGTTCTGCGCGACGGTGCGTGGAAACCCTTCGAAGCCGAGAGGAGTGTCGTCACATGATTCGTGCGGTCGTGGTGGCTGCCGCCGTCGCCTTGTCCGTCGCGGGCGTTTCGCGAAACGGGCCGCCATCCCAACGCTCGCGATTCGCGCGCGCCGACACCGCCGGGCTTCACCGCTCGCTCGACGCCGTCGCGTCGGGGCACCGCGGAGTGCTCGGCTACACGGTCTGGAACATCGACACGGGCGAACGGCTTTCGCTGCGTGGCGACGAGACCTTCCCGACGGCGAGTCTGATCAAGGTTCCAATCCTGGTCACGCTGTACGATCTGGCCGAGAAGAAGCAGCTCTCGCTCGACGATCCGCTGACGGTGTTGAAGATCGACCAGGTCCCGGGAAGCGGCGTGCTGCAGTTCATGCACTCCGGGATGTCGCTCAGCGTGCACGACGCCGCGTCGTTGATGATCGTGTTGAGCGACAACACCGCGACGAATCTCCTCCTGGACCGCATCGCGATCCGCCGCGTCTGGACGAAGATGGAAGCCCTCGGCTTGCCGCACACGAAGGTGCACTCGAAAACCTTCCTCCGTCTGACCAGCGTCGCGATGGACAGCTCGGTGAAGTACGGGTTGGGCGTGAGCACACCGAACGAGATGGCCCACCTCTTCGAGCTCCTCGCGGACGGAAAGGCCGTGAGTCCCGCGGCGGATTCAGCGATGCTCGAGATTTTGCGCAACAACGCCGACGGCGATTCGATGCAACGCGCCATCGATGGGATGAGCGTTCCGCACAAAACCGGCGCGACTGATTCGGTGCGAACGGAGTGCGCGCTGTTCAGGCTTCAGTCGCGGGTGGTCGCGTGCGGATTCACGAAACAGAATGCCGACATCCGCTGGGTCGTGGACAACGAAGGCCAGGTGGCGCTGGGGAAAATCGGCGCGTTGGTCGTCGCGGCGTGGCCGAAAGCGCAGGCGGCGAAATAGTCGGCGCGGGAGCGCGGCAAGGGTGGTCGAAATGTCCGGTGTCGAGTTCGCGCCGCCCATTGTTGGCTGGGCGCAACGGTATGCCACCCTCAACCCGCTGAATCGCCGCTCCGCCTCAGTCCAAAAGTCCGAATCTCCCTGGCTCGGCTAATGCCTTTCTGTCCGGCCGAGGATCATCATGTCGCCACGACGACCATTTCTTTTCATCGCGCTCCTTTTGAGCATCGCCGGCGGTCCGGTGCTCTCCTGGGCACAGGTCACGACACTGCCCGCGGCGCCGGGGACCGTGGTGCAACAGGGCGCCGCTGCCCCGGCCGTGCCGGCGAGGGTAAAGGCTCCCACCGCGGCTGCGGCGAGCGACCTCCCTCTCCTCGCGCTTCTGGGACTGGGGCTTCTCATCACGGGCGCCGGCATGGTCACCAGCATTCGACCCTCGAGGCAACGTGCGTAGATATCTCGGACTCTCGCTCTACGCCGCCGGGGGGCTGATGCTCTCCTACTCGGCGGGCCGATACGTCGAAGGTTGGCGTGATGCACAGCGCGCGCGAGACTCGTGGAACAGCCAGGGAAAAGTCGCGGTCGCGCTCGTGCGTTCGGCGAATCACAACCGGCCCGGCCGAAACTGGATCGACGACGGCGCGCCTGTTGCCCGTCTGGTCATCCCCAGCATCGACATGGACGAAATCGTCCTCGAAGGGGCCGACGAGCTGAACGCGGGTCCGGGGCACGTCGCGGGGAGCGCGTTCCCGGGGGAGATGGGGAACGCGGTCATCTCCGGTGAGCGGGACCGGTACTTCAATCACCTCGACTCGGTCAGCCCCGGAGATACGGTCGTCACCGAGTCGGGACTGGGCCGCGATGCCTGGATCGTCGTCTCGAAGCGAATCGTACGACGGGACGAGCGGCTGATCGCGCACGCGTCCGACACCACGCTTACCCTCACGACGTCGTGGCCCATCCGCTACGTGGGACCCGCGCCCGAGCGCCTGATCGTCACGGCGACTCACGTCGCGCTTCCCGGACGCAACGCGCCGAGCCACTGAGCCGGCCCGACCGCGCTCGCGCGGCCGCCGTCGTTAAACTCAAGGGAGGCGAGCTCTCGCTTCCCATGACACGTCCTCCTGCCGATCACCGGCCCGCGATCATTCGCGTGCTGCCCCACATCGCTCGCGCCATCGACGAACGAGCTCCGGTTGTGGCGCTCGAGAGCTCGGTGTTCGCACAGGGCCTGCCTATTCCGGAGAACCGTGAAGCGGCGCGCCGCATGGTGGCCGCAGTCGAAGTCGCCGGTGCGGTCGCCGGAATCACGGCGGTCGCGCACGGTACTCCGACGATCGGTCTCCGCGAGGACGAGCTCGAGCGCTTCCTCGCGCGAGACGGCATTAGAAAAGTCTCAGCGCGCGACATTCCCGTCGCCATGGTGCGGCGTCACGATGGGGCGACGACCGTGGCTGCGTCGGTCGCGTTGGCGAGCGCGGTCGGCTTCGAGGTGTTCTCGACGGGTGGGATCGGCGGCGTGCACCGCGACTCGCCGTTCGACGAGTCCGCGGATCTCGCTGAGCTCGCGCGGACCCCGATCGTCGTCGTCTGCGCCGGCGCAAAGTCGATCCTCGACTTACCGGCCACCTGGGAACGCCTGGAGAGTCTGGGGATTCCGGTAGTTGGTTTTCGGACGTCGGAGCTGCCGGGATTTTTTACGGCCGAGACCGGCATCAGGCTCGACGCGAGGGTCGACAACGCGCTGGAGGTGGCCGCCGTATTTCGGGCACACCAGGCGTTGGGGCGACGCCAGGCACTTCTGGTCGTTCAACCCCCGCCTCCCCATCACCGTCTGCCTCGCGAGGACGTGGAAAGAGCCGTTGCGACCGCCCATCAGAGCATCGTCGCCGGCGACATTCGAGGGGCCGACGTCACACCGTTTTTGTTGTCAGCCGTAACTCGTTTGACCGGTGGAAGTTCGCTGGGCGCAAACTTGGCATTGCTGGAGCAAAACGCGGCGTTGGCGGCCGAGATTGCCGTCGCGCTCGCGGCGTCGCCGGAAACGCGCGGCGCAACGATGTCCGACTAACCGCCGAACCGTCGTTCACTATTGAACTTCGCAGTGCCCAGATTGTAGTATAGGCGTACACCTCAAGAGCTGGAGGCTTGCTGACGATGGCCACCCCGTTCCTGAGTTCTGAAGAGTACGATGAACGTGCGCATCAGCTGTACAATGACGGCCAGTATGATGACGCGCTGACAGTACTTCGAGAGGGACTCGCGCTCTATCCGAATTCGGTGGAGCTGCATGTTGGGGTGGGGTACGCGCAGCTCGCGCGCGAAGAGTACGCGTGGGCGCGCCAATCCTTCGAGCAGGCAGCCGTGCTCGAGCCCGAGCACGAAGACGCGCTCGCCGGACTCGGTGAGACTTTGCTCAAGCTCGGCCAGGACGATTCGGCGATGCGATGTTTCCGCCGAACCCTCGAGCTTGGCTACGCAGATGATCTCGATCTGATGCTGCAGATCGGACGTTCCCTCTTCCGCGAAGCATCCGTTCGCGACAGCAAGATGATGTTCGAGGCGGCCAAGGAATTCTTCGAGACGGCCGTCCAGCAGGCTTCGGATTCCGCCGAAGGCATCGCGTGCATCGGCTACTCGCAGCATCGGCTCGGCGACGACGAAGGCGCGATCGCGTCGCTCCGTCGTTCGCTGCAGATCGATGGCGACCACACCGAGGCGCGCATCTACCTCGCCAACGTCCTGTACGACCAAGGCGAGAACGAAGCGGCCCTCTATCACTTCGAGCGGACCAAGCCCGAAGACCATTGGGACGAGCTGGGAATCTGGCGGCTGATGGAGCTCAAGCGATCGTTGTATCGCCTCGGCGACAACGATCCCGAGCTCAAGCCGTGGGAAGACCGCTTGGCCGAGTTGGCCGGTGACCTCGACGACGTCGACACGCTTCTCATGGAGCTCGACACGCCGGGCCCCGCCGACGGCTCGCCGGCGCCGGAATCGCCGCGCGGTCAGCTCGAGTTGTTCGGAACGCTGCTCAGCTCCCTCGCCGAACAGCGGCAGGGGCTCGAGCATCAGGTGATCGCACCCGACGGCAGCCGTTTTGCTGGATCGTGGGACGACATCGTCCGTCGCTTGCGCGACGAGACCGGCAATCCCACGGACTCCGTGAGAGAATTCATGGACGTCGTATCCAAACACGGCTTCCGCCAAACCGGCGTGCGCATTCCGACGAACGACGCGGAGAGCTTCATCCGCGGCAGCGCCATAGCGGGGCTGCTCCGAATCGTTCGGTGACCACGGCGGCGCAGCGTAGCGCCCACGCCGCGCTCGACGCGGCGAGACCCGCCGTCGCTCGTCTCGACTCGATCCGCGGTCCGGAAGACACCGCCGCGGACCTGATCGACATCTGGACGGCGGTCGAGTCGTCGTTGCGCGCGCTCTCCGGCTCGAACGCGATGTCCGGCCAGGGGCTCATTCGCGAGGTCCGACAGCGGCAGCTCATCGATTTCGATCAGGCGAACGCGCTCGCCGAGCTGCAGGCAGTCCACGACCGTCTTCAGAGCACGAGCTACCGGCCGTCGGAGTCCGACATCGCCGCGGCACGCGCGGCGGTCTCGAAGCTCGATGGCGCGCTCGTGGATGCTACGTCGCCGGTGCCGAGCGCGACCGGACCGCGAGACCCGATGCTTCGCGAGGCGGCAACGACGCCTTTCACCGCGTCCCCCCCCCAGACGGCGGGGGCGCCGCCGCCGCTCGTAGCGCGGCGAAGACTCAACGTTCCGTCGTGGGCGATTCTCACGTCGGCCGTCGTCGTGCTGGCGATCCTCGCCGGCGGCGGATACTTCCTCTTCGGCCGACGCGGGAGCGATCCGCTCGAGGAAGGGATCGCCGCGTACCAGCGCGGACAGCGCGAGGTGGCAGCGAACGCGTTCAGTCGGGCGGAGCGCGAGAATCCGCGGTCGCCTCGCCCGCACATCTACTTGGCACGAATGGCGCGCGACGTCGGCAATTATTCGTTGGCGACGCAGGAGTTGAAGCTCGCCATCGAGGCCGATCCGAACAACGCGCTCGCCTTGCGAGAGATGGGTGCGAACCTGCTGATGCAGAACAACTACGAGCTGGCGCGAACCTTCTACGTACGCGCCGTGCAAGCCGATCCCAGCGACAAAACCGCGATGGGATATCTCGGGTGCACGCTGATGCGACTCGGCCGCACGACCGAGGCGACCGCGTTCATGAATCGCGCCGGGCAGGGGCCGTGGAGCAGCTGCACGCCCGCGCCCGCGCCGAAACAAATGGGCGACCCGGCGGGGCCGGCCGGACTCGTGAAGCCATAGTTTGACGACGAACGTCCAGTCTCCGTCGACGGCGATGCCTTCGACGTCGGTCGTGCGCACGCGACTGGCGAACGGGCTCACCGTGCTCGTACGCCGCGACCCGTCGGCGCCGGTCGTCGCCATCGTCACGTTCGTCCGCGCCGGATACTTCGACGAAACGGACGACGTCGTCGGCATCTCGCACGTGCTCGAGCACATGTACTTCAAGGGCACGCCGACGCGCGGCGTCGGTGAGATCGCCAAAGAGACGAAAGCCGCCGGCGGATATCTCAATGCCGGCACGATCTACGATCACACGAGCTACTACACCGTCCTTCCATCGTCGAGCCTCGAGGCCGGGCTCGACGTTCAGTCGGACGCGTACGCCCATTCGCTGATCGACAGCGACGAGCTGGCGCGCGAGCTCGAGGTGATCATCCAGGAAGCCAAGCGAAAAGCAGACAACCCGCCGGCGGTCGCGACGGAAACGTTGTACGAGCTCCTCCACGACCGGCACCGCATTCGACGCTGGCGCATCGGCCGCGAGCCCGGGCTGCGCGCGCTCCGCCAAAACGACGTCGTCGGCTTCTATCGAAACTTCTATCGCCCGGGCAACACGATTCTCGCGATCGTCGGCGACGTCGACCCCGACACCGTGCTCGCAGACGTGAGCCGACGTTATGGTTCGATCGCGGCCGGCGATCCCACGCGCGACGCGGGGCCGAGTGAGGACGGCGTGGGCGGGTTTCGCTACCGCGACCTGACCGGCGACATCACGCAGACGCAACTCGCGTTCGGGTGGCGAACGCCGGGCACGAATCACGCCGACACTCCCGCGCTCGAGTTGCTCGCCGCTGTGCTCGGTGCGGGACGCGCATCGAGACTCTATCGCGCGGTTCGCGAAAGGCGTCTTGCGTCGGCGGTGAGCGCCTACCATTACACGCCGACCGAGATCGGGGTGTTCGTCGTTCACGCCGAGTCCCCGCCGGCCGCCGCCGGCGACGCGGCGCGCGCGATTTGGGAGCAGATTCGCGTGGCGCGCGACGGTGAGATCGGCGATCACGAGCTCGAACGCGCAAAGCGAGTGTTCGAATCGCGTTGGATCCGCCGCCTCGAGGACATGGAAGGACAGGCCAGCCATCTCGCGGAGTGGGAAGCGCTGGGCGACTGGCGTATCGGCGACGACTACTTCGAGCGAGTGATGCTCGCGACGCGCGACGACGTGACGCGTGTCGCCAGAGATTATCTCCGGTCCGACCGCACGGGCGTCGTCGTCTACCGCCCGGTCGCGAGCGACTCATTGGCCGGGACGTCCGATGAAATGCTCGCGCTCCTCGATCGCGAGCCGCGTCCGGCACCGCTCACTCCCGCGCCGGTGTACACAGCGCGAGTGCTCGGTCCGGCTACGCCCGCCGAGTTCGTCGGAGAGACCGCTGGCGTCTTCGAGTATCGCTCGCCGGAAGGAATCCCGGTCCTCGTTCGCAGGAAGCCCGGCTCGCCGCTCGTGCACGCCGGTGCCTTCATGATCGGCGGTGTTCGTGACGAGGAGTCCGCGCTCGCCGGACTGACGACGCTGATGCTCCGCACGGCGCTCAAGGGAACGGCGTCGCGTAGCGCCGAGCAGATCGCGGAAGAGGGCGAGATGCTTGGCGGCAGCGTCTCCGGAGCGGCGAACCTCGACAGCTTCCGCTGGAGCATCTCGGTTCCGTCGCGCCACGCTGCGGCCGCCGTCGAGCTGCTGGCCGACGTGGTGCAGCATCCGACGTTCGGCGCCGAGGTGCTGGAGACGGAACGCGCCATCGCGCTGGCCGACGTCGCGGCGCTGCGCGACGACATGTACCGCTTTCCGATGCGTCTCGCGACGGAGGCCGCCTTCGTGGGCCATCCGTACGGATTGCCCGGCGGCGGCACCGACGACTCGTTGCATCGCATCACCGGCGACGAGGTGCGTGACTGGCACGCCAAGCGTGCACTCTCGAGTCCGTGCGTCATCGCGCTCGTCGGGGACGCGGATCCGGCGTACCTCGCCGAGTTGGCGGCGCGCGCGTTCGGCGACCTGCGTCGCGCGCCGGTGACGCCGATCCCCTCGCCATCCTGGCCCGCTTCGACGGCCACGGCGGTCGAGACGCGCGAACGCGCGCAGACGGCGATGGCGCTCCTCTTTTCCGGTCCGTCGCGATCGGATTCGTCGCGCTACGCCGCCGCGATGATTTCACTGGTCGCGAGCGGCCTCGGCGGACGCTTCTTCGAAGAGCTGCGCGACAAGCGCTCGCTCTGCTACACGGTGAACGCGTTCGTCGCCGAACGCGCCCTGGCCGGGGCGTTCGGCGCGTACATCGCGACGTCGCCCGAGCAGGAGGACGCGGCGCGCGACGGTCTTCTTGCCGAATTCGCGCGCCTGCGCGACGAGCCGGTCTCGGAGCCCGAACTACGACGCGCGCAAAAGTACGCCGTCGGGCTACACGCGATTCGACAACAGAGCGGCGCGGCCGTGTTGGCGGACGCGGTCGACGCGTATCTCTTCGGAACGCTGGCCGAGCTGGATGAGTACGAATCGCGCATTCGCGCCGTGACGCCGGCGGCCATGCAGGGCGTGGCCGTCGAGCACTTCGATCCGTCGCGGCGGGTGGAAGGAATTGTGCGGGGGACGGGGAAGAAAGTCTGAGTCGGGGGGCCGAGGGCAGGGGTCCGGTCTCCCAGTCTCCCGTCCACCTATCTCACCGACTCTCTCAGCCCCGATAGCGCCCGCATGACGGTACCAGTGGCCATCCGATAGCGCCCATCGGGTGTGCGAAGTCCTCGCGCTTGCAAATAATCGCTCGCTTCGTACACGATGGTTCCCTTGACGGCGGGATGGTCGGTGCCCCACGCCAGCACCTGCCAAATAGCGTCGGACTGACTGCGCTCGCCGTAGGCGAGCGGGTAGCCGCCGGTGGCGAAGATCCACATGTCTTTCGTCGTCGGCGTCGCGCGCATCCAGCGATCGGCGGTGCGCGTGTCGGTCTGAATGCCGCCGCCAACGTAGGGCGATGGGAAGAACGAGAATCCGACGATGTCGATCGGCGAGTGCGCCCGCGCTGCCCACGCAAAGAGCACGCTGTCGCCGTGGCGATAGTCGGACGCGGCGACTCCGATGCGAACCTTCGGATCGACGGCCTTGGCCGCGCGAACCGCGTCGATCAAGTACGACTCCCAGCGCGCGGGCTGGAGCGAGCCCACCGCCTGCGCGCCGGAGCCGTAGGGATCTTCGGCCGGCAGCAGAATGTCCGGATGAAGCCGAGCGACGACGCGGCGGACCGTGAGCAGCCGCTCGCCTTCGTCGAGCGGCTTCGTCTGGATCTCGGGGACGAGAATGCGCGGATAGCCGATCGCGACGATGATCGTCGTGCTGTCGCGGCGCCAAGGATCGATCACGCGCGCGAGTGAATCCAGCGAGCCACGGCTGATGCCCGGACGGACGACCACTTCGACAGCGTCCACTTCCATCGTGTCGGCGAGCGCCGAGTCGGCGCGGATCGCGGCGGCCGGCGGGCCGCCGGAAAGGTCGGGAAAAATTTTGAGCCCAATGGCGAAGTCGCCGTTCGGCCGTTCGCGCAGCGGATCGCGCGAATGAGCGGCGTACGTCTGCAAATGCACGACCGCGCGCGGAAGACCGACGACGACGATCACGCCCACCCACGCCAGCGCGTACACCGAAACGATCGCGCGAAAGGGCGCCGTGAACTTGTACAGCGCCGGGAACGCCGGCGAAATGATCGGCACGTTCAAATAGAGCGGCGAAGCCAACACGCTGGCGCTCCCGCCGGCGAGCACCATCGCCAGACTCTGCGCGCCGAGGAGCGCGACGAATGGCTGCGCCGACGTGTGGCCGTGCGCCACCATGTAGCGGACGATGCCGATGCCGGCGATGACCACGTTGTACGTGGCGATCGGCAATCCCAACGCGAACAGAAATCGCGGCAGGCCGAATCCGGCGACGTGCGGCGTCGCGGATTCACGAATCAACTCGCCGGGGACGAGGCCGCGGACCAGCGCGTACACCGACTGAACGGCGTAGAGCACGAGAACCGCCGGCCAAAGCCAGTCCATCGTGGAGACCGCGCGATTCGTCAGCACCGTGGACGTCGCGAGGTACAAAACGAGCGCGGGCACGATCACGAGCGCCGCGAATCCGCACATGATCTGCAACGGCCGCTCGGCCTGATCGTTTTGCGCGATCCGGCCGGCGAGCACGATGTTCCAGATGAGGATGATGCCCGTGAACGCGAGATGCGCCGGGGCCAGGAAGTTTCTCATCCGCGGCTGCGCACCCCGGTTGTGACCTCGAGCTGGTCTACGCGCCGCACGGTGGGGGTGGGGGCTGTTGCGGTCCGCCTCGGCCCGCTCCCCCGCCGCCTCCACCGGCCGCGCCCCCGGCGCCACGTCCAGCCGCGGCCGCACCGTTCGCCGGACGCGGCGCGTTCGGCGTCGGCATCGACGCGGCCATCGAACGAGCGCCGCCGGGTCCGATCGCACGAACCGCGGCCCATTCGTCGTCGAGCTGACGTCGAAGGGTGCAATGCGTGATGTTCCCGAGGGGAATCACCTTTGACCACGTCGGCTCGATCGTGAGCCGAACGAGGAGCTCGTACCCGGTAGCGCCCGGCGACGGGTCCCAACTCAACGTCCACGCCTGACCTCCCGACGCTCCCTCCGCGACGTTCCGTCCCTGTCGGGACGCGCGCGCGTTTGCCGGGGTCGCCGGCGCCATGGCGAGCGATGCGACCGTCATCGCGTTCACGCGCGCGACGTTCGCCACGTAACCGAAGTTGACGTGCGCGAAGTCGTCCGTCGGGAGATGCTGGCGGTTGTAGTTCTCGACGCGTTCGGTGAATCGCAGGCCGGGATCGCCGAGCATGACGTAGGGCTCGTGGTCGCCGCCGCGCCCGATACGATCGAGACGCCATACGGGAAGCACTTCGAAGTTCGGCAAGTACACGCGATCCAATCCCCACGCGTAGCGCGCCAGCTCGCGACTCGACGAGTTGTCGGGGTCGGCACCGAAGATTCGCATGCTCGTCGAATCGGTGTAGCCGTCCTCGGCGACGACGTTGCCGACGATGTCGTCGGTCATTCCCGCGACGACCTTGTAGCCCTTCTCGTGCAGCCATTCGGCGAGCTGCCGCGATCCATTCAGCCCCTGTTCCTCCGAGGCCACGGTCACGAAGATGATCGACGCGTCGAGCCCCTTGGGAAATCGCATCGAGAAGACGCGGGCCAGCTCGATCACCGCCGAGCTGCCGGAACCGTCGTCGTCGGCGCCGGGCGCGGTCGAGGTCGAGTCGTTCGTGCCGTTGGGAATGCCGCAGACGCACGAGTCGTAGTGTCCGCTCATCACGACGACGCGGGTCGTGTCGCGACCGGGGAGCCAGGCCAGCACGTTGACGATGTTCGCCTGGAGTGGATTCGCACGCCCGACCATCTGGACCTTCTCGTTGTATTCGACGCGCAGGCAACCGCCGCACGCCTGCGAATACCGCTGGAACTCGGAGTAGATCCAGCGGCGCGCGGCGCCGATGCCGTGCGTCGGCGAGGTCGTGTCGGAGAAGGTGTTGCGCGTGCCGAACGAGACGAGCGTCGAATCGATGCGGCGGATGTTTTTCGGATCGACCGCGGCGAGCGCCGCCGACACGTCGGGGACGCCGGAGAGACCGATGCGCTGGTCGATCGTGGCTATCGGGCCCGAGGAGGGGCTGACGGTGGCGACCTTCGCCACCGTCGTCGGCGCGCTACACGCGGTTGCCACAATTCCGGCAGCCGCCGCGAGAGCGCAACTAACGTTTCTCAATGCGTTCACGGTCGCTTTCGAGGGAGAATCGGCGAAGCTATGGAGGCCGTTTCACGCTGGCAAGCGCCGCTCGACACGCGCGCCGGTCGAGTGAGGGCATGCGGCCGCGACGGCGCCGTTAGGTTTGGGCCATGATATCCCGAGAGAGGCTCCGAGCTCTCCCGAACATCATCTCATCGTCGCGCGTCCTGCTCGCCGCGGGCTTCGCCGTCGTCACCGACGTCGACAAGCGGCTCGGACTCGTCGGGCTCGCCGCGGCGACGGACGTGCTCGACGGCTGGCTCGCGCGCCGCGCGAAGTGGACGACTCGTCTCGGCGCGCTGATCGATCCGTTGGCCGACCGTATTTTCGCGCTCGTCGCGGTAATCACCTTTCTCGATTCGGGCGCGCTTTCGATTCGCGGGTGCCTGGTGATGCTGTCGCGCGACATCATGACCGCGATCGGATTCATCGTGGCGCGCGTCGTCACCTGGCTGCGTCCGGTCCACCTGCGCGCGCGGCGCGCCGGCAAGCTGGTCACGGTGCTCCAGTTCATCGCGTTCGTTGTCTTGCTGCTCGAGCCGCAGCGCGTTCTGCCGCTGCTCTGGCTCGTTGGCCTCGCGTCGGCCTACTCGGTGTTGGACTACACGTTCGCCTTGTGGCACGCGCGCGCTCGCTAGCGATTCTCATCGGCGTCGCGGTTCCCGCCGCCCTGGCGGCGCAGCAGACGCCGCTGGTCTACCCCGAGCTTCGCGCCGACGCCATCGTCGCAAGCGGAACGACGGTGCAGGGAGGCGCGGGCGTCGTTTTTCCGGCCGGCGTATACGTGCGAGTCGGCCTCGACGGCGGAGTCGGAACGACATGGCGCGATGCGTCCTCCTTCACGACCGGACGCATCGACCTCGTCGCGCGATTCCTGCTCGACCCACTCCGCGAGACCGGACTCGCGTTCTCGGCGGGAGGCGGCTTGAGTGCGCCGATCGAGCACGACGGGTTCAGAACGCCTTACCTGACGATCGTCGTGGACGTCGAGGGCCGGCGACGCGGCGGGTTTACGCCGGCGCTCGAAGTCGGGCTGGGTGGCGGCGCGCGAGTGGGAATCGTGCTGCGACGCTCGCCGCCTCGCTGGCGGTAAAGGCCCTCAGCGGCGAGCGAAAACGCCCCCGAACCTCGGGGGCGTCGTCTATCAGCTATGTCTAGGCGGCTGCGGTGTCGTCGCGCTTCTTGGGCGGCTGGGAGAACCGCTCACCCAACTTGCGCAGCTCGTCGATCTGGCTCGTGCCGAGCTCGGGATATCGGTCGGCCATGTAGGCCATCGTCTCGGTGAACCAGTCGCTCTGATCCTCGGGCGCCGATCCCACTACGCCGCAACGCATGATGTGCTGGAACAACTCGTCGCGCGCTTCCTCGAACGGCGTCGGTGTCGCGAGGCGCGTCGACCTCACCGCTCCATTTCTCTGTTTGGCCATGTACCTGGGTTGGGGTGTGAGAGACTTGGAAAGGCTAAAGCTAATCGAGTCAGTTCTGCTACGTGCGCCACTGAGCAATCGTTGCGCCGCGCTTTCGCGCGTTCAGCGACTGCGCGGGCGAGTCTGGCGCGCGCCGTCGGCCGGCGGTGCAATCAATCGGCCCGGGCAATCGTTCCCGCGGCGCCGACGAACTCCAAGATCATGTTGGCCAAGGTCTCCGGCGCCTCTTCGGGGACGAGGCGGCCCGTGCCGGGGAGACGCACGAGGCGGCTTCCGGGGATCGTGTCCGCGAGCCGGTCGGCCATCTTCGGACTGAGGAAACGATCCTGGTCGCCCCAGACGATCAGGGTCGGGCAATCGAGCTGTCCGAGCTCGACGTCCAGCATGTCTTCGCCGTCCACGGCCCGTGCCAGCGACAGGAGGTGATTGAGGCCCTCCTGACCGACGTACGGCGCCATGTACCGGGCCACGAGATGGTCGGGCATCTTGTCCGGGGCGGCAACGCTGCGCTCGAGCAGTTCGCGAACGAGCGGTGCCGCGCCGAGGAGTCCGCGGGACACACGGATGGCGAACCGCGCCGTGTTTCGCTGCAACATTTTGACGTCGTCCGCCGGGACTTCGTCGAACGCGATCGGATTGACGAGGACGAGGCGCTCAACGCGCTCCGGGCGGCTATAAGCGAGATGCATCGCCACCGCGCCGCCGAGGTCGACGCCGACGATGGTGGCTTTGGTGAGCCGGAGCGCGGTGAGCGCATGGTCGAGATAGTCGGACTGTGAGGCGATGCCGAACTGCGCGTCGAACGGACGATCGGATTCACCGTAGCCGAAGAGGTCGACCGCGAAGGCGGTGCGATTCGCCGATGCCAGCTCGGGCCCGACCTCGCGCCAGAGGAAGGAGCACGTGCCGAAGCCGTGCACCAAGAGGATCGGCGAGCCGCCGTGACCGTATCGCTCCACGTGCATGGAGCCTGGACCGACTGGAATTCGGAGAAGATCAGCGTCCATGCGGAACGGGCGTTCTCGAGAGGCTGGGCTCGCGCTCGGGCAGACGACACCTCACCGCGTAGAATGGTAACGCTTTCGTGCGCTTCGATCGTCAGAAGGTCAAACCGCGTGCGAGGATCGCGGCCGCGACGGTGTGTCGTTCTACCATTCGTGTCTGCGCGGTGGCATCTTTCGCTACAGACGGAGCTTTTCTTCAGGCGGATGCATGTCGGAGCAGGAACAGACCTACGACGAAGGGCGGGCGCGAAATCTCGAGGCGCTCTTGCGGGCGTTGGCTGAGCGCATCCGCGAGCTTGACCGCCAGGGCCGTTTGCTCGAAGACGCGGGCGAGCTCATGCGACTCATCGGCGACGTGCGCAGCGAGCTCTTTCACTATGAAGTACGCATCACGTACGACACGCCAGAGATCGCCGAACACCGGCGCATCGTGCGCGACGCACAGGAGACGGATCAGAGCACATGGCAAGCAAGCGAGTGGACCCCACCCCCTCCGCCCCCGCCGGACGAGGACGAAAACAAGGAGCCGTAAAGGCCTCCAAACAGTCGACGAGCAATCGCGCGTTCTATTTGCTCGTCGCCGTGATCGCCATCGGTGGCGTCGCGTGGCTGACGTACCAGTCGACTCGCGCAAACGACGTCGTCGCCGCGAGCCCCGTCGATACGACGTTGCCCAAGGTCCAGTCGGAGGGGTACGTCATGGGCAGCTCCACGGCGCGGCTCGAGGTGACGGAGTTCGGCGACTTCGAGTGTCCGGCGTGTGGCCACTTCTCGACGATCACCGAGCCGGACATCCGCAAGAAATTCGTGAACACCGGCCTCGTTCGCTGGCGGTTCATCGACTTTCCACTGTCCGTCCACCGGAATACGTGGCAGGCGTCTCGCGCCGCCGCATGCGCCGACGAGCAGGGCCGCTTTTGGGATTTCCACGACTACCTGTATCAGACGCAGGATCAGTGGAACGGTGAGGTGACCGACAATCCCGACAAGTTCATGAAACAGGCGGGCCGGCAGCTTGGTCTGGATGCGTCGAAGTTCGATCAGTGCATCGACTCGAAGAAATACCAGGCGAAAATTCAGGCGCACTTGGCGCTCGGCGACGCCCGCAAGGTCAACTCGACGCCGACGTTTGTCATCGGGTCGAGCCTGATCGACCGAGTGCCCACGTACGACCAGATGGCGAAAGTGATCAACACGGAGTTGGCGAAGGCACCGGCCGCGCCGCCGCCCGCCGGCGACACCGCCAAGTCGGTTCCGCTTCCGTCCGCGAAAAAGCCTGGATGACGCGACGTCAGTGGATGGTCGTGATCAGCCTCGCCGGGCTGTTCCTGGGCATCTACCTCTCGCTGTACCACTACGGGGTCGTCGGCACGCTCGCCTGCAACGTTGGTTCGTGCGAGCGGGTGCAAACGAGCAAGTGGTCGTCGCTGCTCGGATTGCCCGTCGCGGCCTGGGGCGCGGGCTTTTACGCGCTGATGCTCGTTCTGGCCATCATGGGAATGCGCCCCGCACACGAGAATTCGCGCCTTCTCGCCGGCTGGATGCTGGTACTCTCCGTGTGGGGCGTGATCTTCACGCTGTGGCTCACGTCCCTCGAGGCGTTCGTCATCCACGCCTGGTGCGAATGGTGCCTCGGCTCCGCCGGCCTCGTCGCGCTGCTGTGCGGGGTGTGCATCGTCGAATGGCGCGCCGTGCGCGACGCGACCGACGCGGCGGCGTAGCCATCCAACTGTAACTGCTCACCGCAGGGGACGCAGAGGTCCGCAGAGGAAAGCCGATCGCTCTAATCCCCCGCAAAGAGTCAGCTTGTTTGTGGGACGCCGTGGCACCCTGTTGGCGCGTCCCGCCCAAGTGTCTCATCGCGGCACGCGCGCAGATTCCGACAAAAAATCGGCTCTTGGCGCGAGGGAATTTGTGTTTCCTCTGCGGACCTCTGCGTTCTCCGCGGGCTCTGCGGTGACGCAGTTTTGTCAGGGCGGAGCGAGACTACGCGCGCTTGATCGTCCGCTGTTGAGGCGCCCGGCCTTGAGACGCGTCGTTGAGGCGGAGGCGGGGGCGTTCTTCGGCTTCGTCGGCCGACTCGAGCGCGCGGCGGCGGTAGGGGACGAGATCCTGCCCGAGGATCACCAGCGTGCGTGTCGCGACCGTGCTCGCGAGCGGTTCCGGAATCGCCATCTCGCGGATATAGCTGTCGATCGCCCGGTCGAAGGTCATATCCTCGGCCAGCGTATCCACGAACATCAGCGCGTTGTCGACGTGCGTACGAATGATCGCCTCTTC
Source organism: Gemmatimonadaceae bacterium (assembly GCA_036003045.1). Lineage (NCBI taxonomy): Bacteria > Pseudomonadati > Gemmatimonadota > Gemmatimonadia > Gemmatimonadales > Gemmatimonadaceae > Gemmatimonadaceae bacterium. The sequence goes on along the minus strand of DASYSS010000042.1, from coordinate 59,940 downwards.
GGCGCGCGCCTGCGCCAAACCCAGCCGGCGTTCAGCCGCGGGCTCGAGCTTATGCCGGAATATCCGGTCCGGAAACAGGTTCCGTATGAAGGCGAACATATGCGTTGAATCTAAGCCCAAGACGATCGGCAGCGGATTCAGCCACAAGGTGTATCGGATTCATGCACCGAGTTCAGCTTTCTTGCGCCTCGTATTGGTCCCTGAGTGCCGCGACCACATTCGGATCGGCGAGCGTCGTCGTGTCACCCAGGGCCTGTCCTGTAGCGATATCTCGCAATAAACGGCGCATAATCTTGCCCGATCGCGTCTTCGGGAGGTCCGCCGAAAAGAGGATGTCATCCGGCTTGGCAATCGCGCCAATTTTCTCGGCGACAAAGTTTCTTAGCTCGTCGCGCAGATTGGGACTTTGATGGAACCCCTCGCGAAGCGTCACGAACGCCGCGAGCGCCTGCCCCTTGAGCTCGTGTGGGCGGCCGACGACAGCGGCCTCGGCGACGGCGGGGTGTTCGACGAGCGCCGATTCGACTTCCATTGTTCCGATGCGATGTCCCGCGACATTCAACACATCGTCGACGCGGCCCAGAATCCAGTAGTAGCCGTCTTCATCGCGCTTGGCGCCGTCGCCGGGGAAATAAAGGTCGGGCCGCCCGGGCCACTTCGAGAAGTATGTCTGCACGTAACGCTCGTCGTCGCCCCAGATCGTGCGGAGCATCGAGGGCCACGGCTGGGTGAGAGCGAGCAGTCCGCCGCCGACATCGATCTCGTGCGCCTTCGCGCTGAGGAGCGCGGCGCTGTAGCCGGGAAGCGGGATCGTCGCGCTGCCGGGCTTCGTCTCGGTGACGCCGGGCAGGGGAGAGATGACGATCGCGCCGGTCTCGGTCTGCCACCACGTGTCGACGATGGGGCAACGTCCCGCGCCGATCTTCTCGTGGTACCACATCCACGCCTCGGGATTGATCGGCTCGCCGACCGAACCGAGCAGTCGGAGCCGAGAGAGGTCGTGACCCTCGGGCCACTGGTCGCCCCACTTCATGAAGGCGCGAATCGCCGTCGGGGCGGTGTAGAAGATCGTGACACCGAGCCGCTCACAGATGCCCCAGAAGCGGTCCTTCTCGGGCCAATCCGGGGCGCCTTCGTACATCACACACGTCGCGCCGTTCGAGAGCGGTCCATAGACGAGATACGAGTGCCCGGTGACCCAGCCCACATCAGCCGTGCACCAGAAGACGTCGTCTTCCTTGAGGTCGAAGACGAGCTTCGTGGTCGTCGTCACGCCGACGAGATATCCGCCGGTCGTGTGGACGATTCCCTTCGGTTTTCCCGTGGTGCCCGACGTGTAGAGGATGTAGAGCACGTCCTCGGCGTCCATGCGTTCGGGCTCGCAGTGCACGGGCGCGTCGCGCATCACCGAGTGCCACCAGTGGTCGCGGCCGTCCTTCATGTGCGCGAAGGCGTCGTCGTCGGTCGATCCGCGGCGCCGCGCGACGACGACGACGTTCTCGATGCTCGGACAGTCCTCGAGCGCTTTGTCGGCGTTCCGCTTGAGTGGCACGAGCCCGCCCCGTCGATAGCCGCCGTCGGCGGTGATCAACAGCTTGGCCTTCGCGTCGTTGATGCGATCGCGAAGCGACTCGGGGGAGAATCCGCCGAACACGACAGAGTGAATGGCGCCGACGCGCGTGCAGGCGAGCATCGCGATGGCGACCTCGGGAACGAGCGGCATGTAGATGGCGACACGGTCGCCCTTCGTCACGCCGAAATGTTTGAGCACGTTCGCGAACTTCTGGACTTCGACGTAGAGATCCCAATAGGTGAGCGTGCGGCGGTCGCCTGGCTCGCCCTCCCAGATCAGCGCCGCCTTGTTGCGTCGCGCCCCGGCGATGTGGCGATCGACGCAGTTCACCGAGATGTTGAGCTTTCCCCCGACGAACCACTTGGCGTGGGGCGGTTTCCAGTCGCAGACCGTCGTCCATTTCTCGAACCATTCCAGCTCACCGGCCTGCTCCGCCCAGAAATCCTCGGACGCCTGGTCGTAGAGGTGGTTGTCGGAAACGAGCGCGTCGCGGCGAAAGTCCGCCGGAGGCGCGAATTTGCGATTCTCGTGGAGGAGTGCGTCGATCTCGATGGTGTCGGTCTTCTGCATGGTCTGCCCGAATCTCCGATGGCAAGCAAGACGAGAATCGTGATAATACGGACGCCCGGCGCGGCGGGTAAGCGGAGCGAACTTGTCTTATCTTAGGGCATGCTCTCACCCTCCGGCTCGCTTGTCGTCGAGACGGCCGCGCTGCGCCGCGACTTCGGTCGCCGACGCGCGGTCGACGCCATCGACCTGACGTTGGCCGCGGGCGAGAGCTTGGCGCTCTTCGGCCCGAATGGGGCGGGGAAGACGACGCTCCTCAAGCTGATCGCGGGGCTGCTTGCGCCGACGAACGGCACCGTGCGGGTGCTCGGCCACGCGTTGCGCGCCGACCCGGCGTCGCGCGCGTCGATCGGGCTCATCTCGCATCAGAGCATGCTCTATCGCGCGTTGACCGCGCTGGAGAACGTGGAGTTCGCGGCGAAGCTGTATGGACTGAAGTCGCCGCGCGACGCGGCGATGGCCGCACTCGAGCGAATGCGAGTCTCCGATCGCGCGCGAACGCCGGTGCGCGCGCTGAGCCGCGGCCTTCAGCAGCGGGTCGCGATCGCGCGGTCGATCGTCCATCAGCCGGCGCTTTTGCTGCTCGACGAGCCGTACACGGGTCTCGACGCCTCCGGCGCGGCCGCGCTCACGGACATGCTCGCGACGCTCCGCGCGTCGAACGCGGCGCTCGTTCTCGTCACGCACAACGTGGACGAAGGGCTCGCGCTGGCGTCGCGGGCCGCGATCATGCTCGACGGGCGCTTCGTCCGCGAGGACGACGCGTCGGAGATCGACCCCGTGACGTATCGCGCCGCCTACCGCGACCTCGTCGTGAACGCGGCGTCGTCGGTTGTCGAATGGTCCGCGCCCGCGACCGCATGAGCGTCCGCACTCCGCCGGGGACCCTCGGCGCGGCGCTGCTCATCGCTCGCAAGGATCTGGCGATCGAGTTCCGCAGCCGTACGGCATTCCTCTCGTCGTTGGTGTTCGCCGTTCTGGCCCTCTCGATCTTCTACTTCACGTGGGACGAATCGATCGTCACGCCTCAGGATCGCGCGCCCGGCGTGCTCTGGGTCGTGCTGGCGTTTTCGGCGCTGCTGGGGCTTCAACGCGCGTTTTCGCTCGAGGAACACGAGCGCGGGATCGACGCGCTGCTGATCGCGCCGATCGCCCGCGAATCCGTGTACCTCGGAAAGGCCGTCGGGAACTTGCTCTTTCTGTGCGCGATTCAAGCGGTCGCGATTCCGGCGCTTGCGGTGTTCTACAATCTTCGATTCAACGGTCAGTTGGCCGTGGTCGCGGGCATCGTACTGCTGGCAATGGTGGGCATCGTCGCCGTCGGAACGCTCTTCAGCGCCATGGCGGTCAATACCCGACTGGCCGAGTTGCTGCTGCCGATGCTGAGCTTGCCGTTCTTCGTACCGATCTTGATGGATGCCGCGCAGGCGACGACGCGGGTGATGGCCGGACGCCCCCTGTCCGAAGCGTGGCCGTGGCTCCGGCTCTTGATCGCGTTCGACTTGGTGTTCATCGTGGCTTGCACGATCGCCTTCCCGTATACGCTCGAAGAATGACGACTTCCCCCATGACTCTTCCAGCCGATGCGCGCGTCGCGCCGGACGCCGCGCCGAAACGAATCTTCGGCTGGCTATTCGCCGTCGCGATCCTCGCCGTGATGGGCGCGTATGTTCGCGCCATCTACTTCACGCCCATCGAGGCGCAGCAAGGCGCGGTGCAGAAGATCTACTATCTGCACGTTCCGGCCTGGATCGCTTGCTACCTCGCCTACGGCCTCGTCGCCATCGGCTCGGTCATCAACCTCTGGCTGCACGACGAGCGCGCCGATCGCCTGGCTGCGAGCGCGGCGGAAGTCGGGATCCTGTTCAACACGGTCGGCCTTACCGTCGGGCCGGTGTGGGCCAAGCCGATCTGGGGCACCTGGTGGACGTGGGACGCGCGCCTCACGTCGACGCTGTTTCTCTGGTTCATCTTCGCCGCGTATCTCGTGCTCCGGGGGGCGATCGAGTCGCCGGCGATGCGCGCGCGATTCTCCGCCGTGCTGGCCATCCTCGGCGTGTTGCTGATTCCGTTCATCCATCTCAGCGTCTACCTGTTCCGCACGCTCCATCCCATGCCGATCATGCTCCAGCCGCAGGCGCTGGTGAATCCGCCGCTTTCGCCGGAAATGGAAACGACGTTCCTCGTGTCGTCGCTCGCGTTCCTGCTGCTCTGCGTCGCGCTCGTCGTCTCACGCTACCGGCTCGCCACGCTGCGCGCCGCCGCTGACGACGCCGAAGGAGTCGGCCAATGACCACCCCCGAGACCACGAGCTGGTATCACGCGGCGTACGCGTGGGTGAGCGCGGTCTATCTCGCGTACTTCGCGAGCCTGGCGGTTCGCGCGCGGAACGCACGTCGGCGCCTCGAGCGCGCCGGTCGCGGCGCGCGCGGTTGAGCGGACCGTGACCGGATCTTCGTCGGCTCGCCCGGATCGCGACACGGGGATCGTCTATCTCGTCGGCGCGGGCCCCGGCGATCCGGGACTGCTCACGCTTCGCGGCGGCGAGTTGCTCGTCATGTGCGACGCGATCGTGTACGACGCGCTCGCGAACCCGGCGCTCCTCGCGCTCGCGTCGGCGGTGGAGCGCGACGAGCCGGTCGAACTGCACGACGTCGGGAAGCGCGGCGGCGCCGCCGATTCGAGTCGCCAAGCCGAGATCAACGCGCTGCTCGTGCGCCTCGCGCGCGAGGGAAAGCGTGTCGTGCGGTTGAAAGGCGGTGACCCGTTCGTGTTCGGCCGCGGTGGAGAGGAAGCACAAGCGCTCGCCGCCGCCGACATTCGGTTCGAGATCGTTCCTGGCGTCACGGCCGGAATCGCCGCCGCCGCGTACGCGGGTATTCCCGTGACGCACCGCGGCGTCGCGACTTCCGTGACGCTCGTGACCGGCCACGAAGATCCGGCGCGCGATGCCAGTGGAACCGACTGGGCCGCGTTGGCGCGTGCCGGCGGCACGATCGTGCTCTACATGGGCGTGCAGACTCTGCCGCGCATCGCCGAAGCGCTCATCGCCGGCGGCCTGAGCGCGGACACGCCGGCCGCGATGGTGCAGTGGGGGACGCACCCGCACCAACGAGCCGTGGTGGCAACGCTCGGGACACTCCACGACACCGCCGTTCGCGAAAAGCTCTCCGCGCCCGTCATCACGATCATCGGCGACGTGGTGGCGCTGCGAGACGAAATCGCCTGGTTCGACACGCGCCCGCTCTTCGGCAAACGAATCGTCGTCACGCGGGCGCGCTCGCAGGCGGCGTCGCTCAGCGAACGGCTCGCCGCGGCCGGCGCTTCGGTGATCGAGATGCCGGCGACGCGCATCGAGTCGCTCGATCCGGCACCGTTGCGCGCCGCGCTGGGCCGCCTGAGAGACTACGCGTGGATTGCGTTCACGAGCCAGAACGCGGTGCGATTCTTCTGGGCCGAGCTGCGCGCGGCAGGACTGGATGCCCGCGCCCTGGCTGGAGCGAAGGTCGCCGCCGTCGGTCCCGCTACCGCCGATGTGCTGCTCTCACACGGCCTCGCCGTCGATGTCGCACCCGACCGCTTTGTCGCCGAGGCGCTGCTCGACGCGCTGCACGGACGACGCGACGTGAAAGGCGCGCGTGTCCTCTACGCGACGGCCGAGGGCGCGAGAGACACGCTGCAGCTGGGACTTCAGGAGCTCGGCGCCGTCGTCGACCGTGTGGACCTCTACCGCTCCGTGCTCGACGGAAGCGGCGCCGAGCAGCTCGCGGTGAGGATGCGCAACGACGGCGCGGATCTCGTGACGTTCACCTCCGCCTCATCCGTCACCAACTTCGTCGACGCCGTCGGCGTGGACGTGGCGAGGGAAGCGCCCGCCGCGTCGATCGGTCCCGTGACGACGCAGGCGGCGCGGGCGGCCGGACTCGACGTCGTCGTCGAAGCGAGCGAGTCCACGATCCCGGGCCTGGTGAACGCGATCGTCGATCATTTCGCGGGCGCCGCGTCGGCCGCCGCCCGCTGATGGCGCGCACCAGTCGCTCGCCCGGCGCACCGCTCGTCATCGCGACGCGCGCATCGGAGCTCGCGCTCCGCCAGGCGCGTCAGGTGCAACACGCCCTCGAGGCGCGCGGCGTGGCGAGTGAGCTCAAGACCTATCGAACGTCGGGCGACAAGCACCTCGACGAGCCGCTCGCCGCGATCGGCGGAAAGGGGCTCTTCACGCGAGAGCTCGAGTTGGACCTCGCGAAGGGCAAAGTCCAACTCTGCGTTCACTCGCTGAAGGACCTGCCCACGGAGAGTCCGCCCGGACTCGAAATCGTCGCGCTGTTGCCGCGGGAAGATCCGCGCGACGCGCTCATCGTGAGTTCGGTCGTCGGCGTCGACTCGCTCGACGATCTGCCGCCAGGCTCACGCGTCGGCACGTCGAGCCTGCGCCGTCGCGCGCAGCTCCTCGCGCGGCGGCACGATCTCGAAGTGGTGGAACTCCGCGGAAACGTGCCGACGCGTCTCAAGAAAGTCGACGACGGACATGTGCACGCGGCGATCCTCGCTGCCGCCGGACTTCATCGGCTTGGCGTGTCGCAGCGCATCTCGACGCTCCTCGAGGCGCCGGACTGGCTGCCGGCCGCGGGGCAGGGCGCGATCGCGATTCAGATCCGCGCCGACGACGAGGCGACCCGCGCCGTCGTCGCGCCGCTCGCCGATTCCCAAACGATGCTCGATACCCGTGCCGAACGCGCGTTCCTCGGCGCGCTCGAGGGCGGCTGCCAGGTGCCGATCGGCGCGCTGTCGGCGGCGAGTGAGACCGGGCGAACTCTCTGGGGGATGCTGTCGGACGTGAGCGGCCGCCGCGTCGTCCGCGGCCAGATGCCGCTCGACTTGGCCGAGCCGGAGTTGACCGGCGTTCGACTGGCGAACGAACTGCGGCATCGCGGCGGCAACGAGATCCTCGATTCGTTACGGCGCGCGCAGCATCTGCCGGCGCCTCAGCCCGAGTAGCTCAACCCGGGCGATGGCGAGCCGCGACGTCGTCGAGCCACGCGAGCTCGGTCTCGAATTGCTTGATCCCGAGTCTCACGACGAGCGCGGCGTCGGACGTCGGTGACGTCTCGGCGATGACCGCATCGAGCGCGGCGCGGTCTTCCTCCAATTGCTGCTCGAGGAACTTTCGCCGCCGCACGATCTGCGCTGTGAAGTCCCGGGGGCGTGCTTGCCACGAGAGCACCATCCACGTGAGGAACGGATCCGGCGGCCGTTGCGTCGACCACCGCGCCTGCGCCAACGCGTCGGAGAGCATGCGGCGCCCCGACTCGCTCGGTTTGTAGACTCGCCGCTCCGGCCCCTGCGCCGCGTCGTCGTCGCGCGCCGAAACGATGTGTTTTCCGGCGGCGAGTTTGCGCAGCGAGTAGTAGACCTGCGGCTTGGAGATGCTGGCCCATTTCGCGACCTGCCGTCGCTCGAGCTCGGCCCAGAGGTCGTAGCCATGGCGCGGCCCCTCGCACAACAGCGAGAGAACCACGAGATCGGCCAACGTGACGGCGCGGCTCTTTGGCATGAGAGACGGGGCTTCGATTCTCGGGCTTGACGTTGCCCACTAGTATCATTTATACTAGTGTCGTCAACCCAAACGGACAAGTGCCAAATGATGACCGCCGCTTCGCCAACGATGCAAACGCTGGCTCCCGTTCTGATCGTCGACGCCGTCGAACCATGTCTCGAGTTCTGGGCGACGAAGCTCGGCTTCGCCAAGGCGAACGAGGTGCCTGGGCCGGACGGTAAGCTGGTCTTCGCCAGCGTGAAGAAGGATGGCGTCGAGATCATGTACCAGACGCGCGCCAGCGTAATCGCCGACAGCCCGGCGCAAGCCGCGGAGCTCACCGGCCACAGTGTGGCGCTCTTCCTCACCGTCGCGTCGCTCGCCGATCTCTCGGCGGCGGAACAGGCTCTCGCCGGCGCGCCGGTCGTGAAGGCGAAGCACGAGACGTTCTACGGATCGACGGAGTTCTACGTCCGCGAACCCGGCGGCAACGTCGTGGGGTTTGCTTCCTTCTGATCGTCTCTCCCGCGCGACTCGCGCGACGCACGCGCCTGAGCCGCCCGAGGTCTTCCGCGCGACCAGTGCAATGCTGCCGACACTGCCCGGCAGCATTGCCTCGGCTCGCGCTCCAGACCCCGGGCCGTCTCGTCGCTGCCTCGGCGTACGCGTGAGAAGTGGACCCAACGTGATCGCTCAGCGAGGCGAAGACGCTAGTCGTCGGCACAGGCGGGAGCGACCGGCACTGCGCGAATGCCAGGCGCGCGCGGCGGTGGGGAGCGAGGGTGGGGCTGTCCGGAGCGGAGCCGAGGAAGTATTGCCGGGCAGTGTCGGCAATACTGCACTGGTCCGCGGAGGACAGTCCCGCCCCGAGCAGTCCGCGGAGGATAGCCCATCGAGCAGTGCGAAGTCGCGCCGTCGAAGGGCGGGTTAGTTTCTCTGAGCCATGCCCGAGTTTCCGGTCTACCGTCCTCGACGTCTTCGGCGCACCGAGTCCCTTCGGCGCCTCGTGCGCGAAACGTCGTTGCGTCCGTCGCAGCTCGTGTTGCCGCTCTTCGTTCGCTCGGGCACCAAGGTTCGGCGTCCGATCGAGTCGATGCCGGGGGTCTTTCAGACCTCGATCGACGAGATGCTGATCGACGCACACATCGCGGCACGCGCGGGAATCGGCGGCGTCATTCTCTTCGGAATTCCCGACCACAAGGACGCGACGGGCTCCGAGGCGTGGAACGATGAGGCGCCCGTACAGCAGGCGGTCCGCGCGCTGAAGAAGGACGTGCCCGACCTCGTCGTGATCACCGACGTGTGTCTCTGCGAGTACACCGAGCACGGCCACTGCGGCGTGCTGCACGACGGCGTGGTCGACAACGATGCGACACTGGAGCTGCTGGCGCGTGAGGCGGTCTCACACGCACGGGCCGGCGCGGACATCGTGGCGCCGAGCGACATGATGGACGGTCGTGTGCGCGCGATCCGATCGGCGCTCGACGAGAACGAGTTCGCCGACATGCCGATTCTGAGCTACGCGGCGAAGTTCGCCGGGCCGTTTTATGGGCCGTTCCGAGAAGCGGCTGAGTCGACGCCGCAGGTCGGCGACCGGCGCGGCTACCAGATGGACTCCGCCAACTCGGACGAGGCGCTGCGCGAGGTGCGGCTCGACATCGAAGAAGGCGCGGACATGGTGATGGTGAAGCCCGCCGGGCCGTTCCTCGACATCATCCACCGCGTGAAGCACGAGACCGGCTACCCGCTCGCCGCGTTTCAGGTGAGCGGCGAGTACACTATGATTCAGGCAGCCGCCCAGCGCGGCTGGATCGACGGGGAGCGTGTCATGATGGACTCGCTCCTCGGCATTCGGCGGGCCGGCGCGGACGTGATCATCACGTACTTCGCGCGCGAAGCCGCGAAGCTGCTCAACTCCGGCGCTCACACATGAAGCATCGCATTTTTCCCGGAACCGATATTCGCGTCAGCGAAGTTGGATTCGGCACGTGGACGATCTCCACCGGCTGGTGGGGCGACAAGACGGACGCCGACGCGGTCGGCATGCTGCGCCGCGCGCTCGATGACCACGGCGTGAACTTCTTCGACGCCGCCGACGCGTACGGCAACGGCCGCGCCGAGCGGCAGATCGCCGAGGCGTTCCGCGGCCGTCGACAGGACGTCGTGATCGCGACGAAGGTCGGCTACGACATCTACGACGAGGCCGCGCAGAAGTCGCGTCGAGGACAGTCGGAGCTGCCCATGCGCACCGATCCGGCGTTTCTGCGCTTCGCCGTGGACAAGTGCCTCGAGCGTCTCGAGACCGACTACATCGACGTGCTGCAGTTGCACAACGCGAAGATGGAGCACGTGCTCGACCGCGAGCTGTGGGACACGCTCCGCCAGCTCAAGCGCGAAGGAAAGATTCGCGCATGGGGCGCGGCGTTCGGTCCGGCGATCGGTTGGTTGTACGAAGCCGTCGATCTCGTCGAGCGAGAGCCGGACATCGACACGATCCAGATGATCTGGAACGTGCTCGAGCAGCATCCGGGCACGGCGATGATCGACGCGGCCAAAGCGCACGCGCCGAACTGCTGCTTCAACATTCGCGTGACGCACGCGTCGGGAATGCTCGAAGGGAAGTACACCGAGGACACCGTATTTCCGGAAAACGACCACCGTCGCCATCGCCCGCGGTCGTGGCTCGTCAACGGCATCAAGAAAGTCAAAACGCTCGACTTCCTCGCCACGCGCATGACGCTCGGCCAAGCCGCGCTCAAATGGCTGCTCGCCGAGCCGCGGGTGGTGACGACGCTGCCCAACATCTACGACGACGAGCAACTCGCGGAATTCGCGGCGGCGAGCGACGCGCCGGACTTGTCGGCCGCGGATCTCGAGCGCGTCGCCGAGCTCGCGGCAACCAACTTCGGCGTCGACGAGCCGCCGATGGCGTACAAGGGGACGATGACACGGGACGCCGGCGCGGGGGGCGTCGCGACGCGAGCGTCATGATCCATTTTTGGCACGACATTCCGCCGGGCCCGCACCCGCCGGAAGAAATCACGGCCGTGATCGAGATCCCGTTCGGCAGCCGCAACAAGTACGAGCTCGACAAAAAGACCGGCACGATCAAGCTGGATCGCGTTCTCTACTCGGCGGTCCACTATCCGGGCGACTACGGACTGATTCCGCGCACGCTGCACGAAGACGGCGATCCGCTCGACGTGCTCGTGCTGGTCAAAGAGCAGACCTTCCCCGGCTGTATGATCGACGTCCGCCCGCTCGGCGTGCTCCGCATGCGCGACCGCGGCGAACCGGACGACAAGATCCTCGCGGTGGCGCTCAGAGATCCGTACTACGAAGAGATGTTCGACATCGCGGACATTCCGCGGCACGTGTTGACGGAAGTGCAGTACTTCTTTTCGACGTACAAGGATCTCGAGGGAAAGCGTGTGCAGATCGAGGGGTGGGGAAAGAGCGAAGAGGCGATGAAGGTGATCACGGATTCGATTGTGCGGTACGATGATGCGTACCTGAGGCTGGGTCCCTAGCAAAAGCGTCGGGCGCGCGTCGTTGCGAGACGACATTTTCCCGATCAAAAGGCTGTCGTCGTGGCACGCCGAAACTGATGTCGGTTGTCCGGCATCCGTTCCTGACGTCGAGCGCGCAGCCGAACGCACCAAGCGATCGGACGAAGAGTGGCCGGCACTCCACCGTATGAGTGGATGCCAGGCGGCGATTACTCGTCCTCGTCGTCTTCGTCGTCGATGAGCGACTCTTCCTTTCGCCGCACCACGACCTTCACCTCGGCCATCAGCGCCGTCCCGGTGAGCCGCAGCGTCGGACCGCGGCGCGTCGCGCCTTCGGGGTCCATCTCATCGGCTTTGCTCACCACGCTCGCCATGATCGCGTGCATCTCGTTGATCACGCGCATTTCCGGCGGCACGATGATCTTGCACGCGGCCCACACCGATCGCACGTGAAACTCGGCGCCGCCGGGCGGCATGACCGCTTGCGTCAGGTCGATCTTCGTGTCCGCCATGAGCGATACGACGTCCAAGCGCGGCGGCACGAGCCAGCGCCCGGTCCTCTTCGACTCGCTCATGACGGCGAGCAGACGCGAGCTCGGTGCCGGCAAGTTGGAGCTCGCGTAGTCGACGCGCGCGGGCAGGGGAGCGGAGCCCGGGCGTCCCACTGCCGGAAGCTGTGGCATTCTTAGATCCGACGTGATCGCGTCGAGCTCGGAGACGTTGGCCGCCTTGTAGACCTGCTCGATCCGTCGCTCGAGGTCATCGAGCGACAGATCGTCATTGGCGAAGTGCTGCGAGAGCTCGGCGATCTTCTGCTCGCGCGCGCGCGACAGCGTCGGAAGCGGAGCGTCGGTCATGGCTGAAACATATGACTCGGGCCCTCCCCGCGGCTCGCCGTTTACGTTGCGGACGCCGTCGGCGGCCCGTCGCGGAGGAACAGCCGGTCGTATAACAGCGCAGCGACGATCCCGCCGATGATAGGACCGACCCAGTACGCGGTCTGCCCCTCGAAGACGTGTGTCACCACGGCGGGACCAAATGATCGAGCCGGATTCATCGACCCGCCGGTGAGCGGTCCGATCGCCAAAATGTCGGCCGCAACCGTGAGGCCGATCGCCATGCCGCCCAGTTTCGGCCCGCGCGGATCGACCGCGGTGCCGAAGACGACGAAGACGAGGAAGAACGTCGCGACCGCCTCGAGCACGACCGCTTGCAGCAGTGTCGTGTCGGACGAGATGCGCTGGCCGCCGAGCAGCGTCACGCTCGTGACGGCCACGGGAAAGAGCGCCTTCAGCATGTACGCCGCGATGATGGCGCCGAGGAACTGCGCGATCCAGTGAATCACGGCCATCATCGGGTCGATCCGTCTCGTCACGAGGAATCCCGTCGTGACGGCGGGGTTCAGATGTCCGCCGGAGATGTTCATCGTCGCGCTGACGAGCAACGCGAGGATCAGTCCGTGGGCCAGCGCCACGCTCAACACGGTCGCCTGTGACTGCACCAACGGACTCGTGATGATCGTGCCGCCCCCGATGAACACGAGCGCGAACGTCCCGACGAATTCGGCCACGAAATGCCGCCAGGTGTCTCTCATTGATCGGTTCCGAGCTTGGGGGGGGGGAATTGGTACCGGAAAACAGTGAGCCGCGGTCTGTCCGGCCGCGGCGCTGTAACTATACCATGCTCGGCTTTTTGCCGCCGCTCAGTCGGCCCGTTTCAGCACCAAGGCGGCGTTGATGCCGCCGAACCCGAACGAGTTGTTGAGCATGTAATCGACCCGCGAGTCGCGGCCCACAGCCGGGATGTAGTCGAGGTCGCAGCCGTCGTCGGGATCCTCGAGGTTGAGCGTCGGCGGCAGCCACTCGCGCTCGAGGGCCATCGCGCAGATGGCCGTCTCCATCGCCCCCGACGCGCCCAGCGCGTGTCCGTAGTAGGCCTTCGTGCTGCTCACTTGCAGCTTGGGTGCGTGGTCGCCGAACACGCTCCGGATCGCCCGCGTCTCGGTCGGGTCGTTGAGCGGAGTGCTGCTCCCGTGCGCGTTGACGTACTGGATCTCGTGCGGCTCGACGTGAGCGTCCTTGAGCGCTCCGCGCATCGCGCGCGCGGCTTGCGAGCCGTCCGGGCGCGGCGCCGTCATGTGGTGCGCGTCGTTGCAGAAGGCGTACCCGCACAGCTCGGCGTAGATGTGCGCGCCGCGCGCCTTGGCCCGTTCGTACTCCTCGAGCACGAGCACCGCCGCTCCCTCGCCCATCACGAACCCATCGCGGTCGCGGTCGAATGGACGCGAGGCATGGCTCGGATCGTCGTTGCGCGTCGACATGGCGCGAATGAGCGCGAACGCGCCGAAGCACAACTGGTTGAGAGGCGCCTCGACGCCGCCGCAGATCATCACGTCCGCGTAGTCGTCGCGAATCTGCCGGAATCCTTCGCCGATCCCCATCGTACCCGACGCACAGCTCATCGCGTTCGTGCTGTTCGGTCCCTGCGCTCCGAACTCGATGGCGACGTTGCAGCTCGCGGCGCCCGCGAAGACGTTCGTTGCCAATGTCACCGCGACGTTCTTGATCCCCTGCGAGAGAAACACGCCGAACTGTTCCTCGGCGAACCCGACGCCGCCGAGCGCGCTGCCCATCGTCGATCCGACGCGCTCGTGGTCCTCGACGGCCATGTCGAGGCGGGCGTCTTCGATCGCGAGGCGCGAGCAGGCGACGGTGAATTGGCCGAAGCGATCGAGGCGCTTGACCTTCCGTTCCTCGATGAAATCCGTCGCATGAAAATCGATTTCGGCGGCGATCTGGCTTCGGTAGATCGACGCGTCGAAACGCGTGACCGGACGCACCGCCGAGCGGCGCGCGAGCAACCCTTGCCAGAGAGCGTCGCGCGAGATGCCGATCGGCGTCAGCGCGCCAATACCAGTGATCGCTACCCGTCGCCGATCAGCCACTCGATACCTCGCTCGAAGAAGCGACGCCGGGCGCGGCGTCGCGATTACGTTCTGCCACTCGCCCAAGCCCGGCAAGAGTGCGCGACGCGATGCCGTGCACGAACACCGGGCCGATCACTCCGTGAGCCGCGATTTCACCAATCACCGGCCACGGGGGCCCGTTCCACACATGTACGATGCGGACGCGAGTGCCGGCTTCATGTGGGTCGAAAGTCCACTCGACATCCATCCCCGCCGTGACGCCATGAATGTGCCGAAAGCGAATCGCCCCTCGAACCGTGCTCGACGGGGTCCGCACCGACATCAGGGATGTCCACCATGTGGGCCAGTCGAGTGGCCCGAATGGCCGGTTGGCTGACATCTCGACCGTTCCGCCGCCGTCGGCGCGCCGTTCGACGAAGCGAACATAGCGGTAGTGCGGGAGATGCGTGGGCCATCCTTCGACGTCGGCGGCGAGCGCGAAGATCCGAGCGGCGGGCGCATTGACGACGAGCTCGTCCACGGTTTTCAGTGAGCGGTCCGTCGGCATCGGGCCGAGGTCGTGCGGCTCGTTCGTCATGCGCTCGCCTTCTCGTTGCGCGTCCATCGCGCCGTGAGCCGAAATCCGAGCCGCCGTCTCACGCGCGGCGACGCGCCGGTCGCCGCGCTGACATGGCGACGCAACTCGCCGGCCGTGAAGCCGCGCAGCACCGACACGACGCCGTCGTGGCGCGTGATGGGACTAAAACAGAGAGGAAACGACACGAGCCAGAATCCGGCCGCCGCGAGCCAGCTGCGCCGGAGGTCGCACACGATGACCGCGCGCCGCGACACACGGTGCAGCTCGCGGAGCAGGCGCTCGATGTCCGCGTCGGTGAAGTGATGGAGCAGCTGCGAGCACATCGCGACGTCGACGCTGCCGTCGCGAAATGGAAGCGCGAGTGCGTCGGCGCAGACCACGCCCGTGGTCGATCCACGAGCCGTGGCCAGCAGAGAGATGGCGCCGTCGACGCCGATCGTCGTCAGAGTCCCGCCGGCTTTGCGCACGTCGCGGCTCGCTTCGGCGAGGATGTCGGCGAGTCCGGTGCCGACGTCGAGCAAAACCATGTTGTCGCGCGGCGCGATGACGGCGCGAAGCTCCACGAGCGCGGCGCGCAGTCCCCCCAGCCAAACGTTCGAACGACGAATGTCTTGCTGCGCGCGGTGGCGATCGACCGGGTCGACGCGCGGGTCGTCGAGGAGCTCGACGCCGCGCCTGCGGGCGGGCGTCAGCACCGAGCCGAATCTCGCGTCGCGGCGATCATCGCTCGAGTTGCGCGTATCCACCGCGGTAGTAGAGCAGCGGACGACCGTGCCGCGGCTCGGCGCGGTCGAGGCGCGCGATGAACACCGTGTGGTCGCCGGCGTCGATGCGTTGCGTGATCGTGCACTCGAGGTGAGCCAATGAGTCGTCGAGGAGGACGACCCCTCGTTCTCCTCGCGAATAGGCGATCCCATCGAAGCGCTGCTCGGTCTCGTCGGCGAACCGGCGCGACCACGCCTCTTGGTTCGATGACAGAATGCTGATCCCGCACGACGGCGGTGGATCGCTCGTGAGCAGGCCGTGCATCGACGCAGTGTGGTCGACGCAGAACAAGACGAGCGGCGGGTCGAGACTCAGCGAGCTGAACGCGCTCACCGTCATCCCGTGGTCGAGGCCCGATGCGTCGCACGCCGTGAGAATCGTGACCCCGGACGCGAACCGCCCGAGCACGCTGCGAAAAGTGTCCGAATCCATCCCCTTTCAGCCGACGAAGACTTTCCAAACATACGACCATCGGACGACCTCGCTCGCCGGCACAAAATTCCCCGTCACGCCGATGAGAAGGTCGGCGAGGTCCTTTCTCGCCGAAAGTCGCTTGGCGGCGCGGTTGATGAGCGGCGGCCAGCCGACCACCGCGCCGATCACCCGCTCGACGATCCACTTGCCGCCGAACTCCTTGCGGCGCACCCGGTCGTACTCACGAAGGGCTTCTTCGCCGCCGTCTCTCGCGACGAGCGCTTCGACGAGCGCGTCGGCCAGCAGCTCGCCGCCGTGAAGCGCCGCGTAGATGCCTTCGCCGGTGAAGGGGTCGAAGAAATCGGCGGCGTCGCCGACCAGCGCGGCACCGGGAGCCCAGGCGCGCCGGCTGTACGATCCGAACGGCCCCGTCGCGACTACCGGCGACACCCGCTCGGCGCCGGAAAAGCGCGACGCGAGGTGAGGATGCGCGCGAAGCCATGAATCAAGAAATGCTGTCCGATCGCCGGAGATCTCGCGTGCGCGAGCGGCCGGCACGACCAGCGCGACCGTCGTCGCGCCGTGCCCGACGTCGGCGATACCGACGTAGCCGTCGCGCTCGACGTGCATCTCACCCTGCTCACCGACGTCGCGCACGCCCGCGTAGTGCGTCACGAGCGCGAGGCGACGCGGCCACCGCATCGTTCTCGACAGGCCCAGGCGCCGGGCCACGATCGATCGAAGCCCGTCGGCGCCGACCGTGAATCGCGCACCGATCGACTCACGCGAGCCATGATTCGCGCCCGTGATGCGTCCCGAGGAATCGTGAACGAGGTCGGTGATTCGAGTTCCCTCGACGACCTTCGCTCCCGAACTGCGGGCGCAGTCGAAGAGGATCTCGTCGAGCACTTCACGGCGCACGGACAGCCCGCGATCGGCGTAGGCACGGAACCCGTGGGGCGCCACGAAATCGCCCGCGATCACGAGGCCGTTCGGCGCGCGGACGCGAACGCCCGACAGCGCGGCCGCGCCCGAGCGCTCCACACGCTCGAGCGCGCCCATCGACGCGAGCACGCGCGACGCCTCGGGGCTCAGGTATTCGGCGCACGGCTTCGGCCGTGGAAAACGCGCGCGATCGACGAGCAACACGTCTACCCCGCGCCTCGCCAGGGCGACCGCGAGCGACGAACCTCCGGGACCACCGCCCACCACGAGGACGTCTGCGTTCATCTGGAATTCGTAAAGATCGCCATGAACAGAGCCGTCGCGGCCGCGCCGCCCAGGATTCCGCTGAAGAGATTCACCGTGTCGTTGTCGAACCCGGCGATGCCGCCCGCGACCCGCGTCGGCGAGCCGCAGTCGTGCCGAACACGCTCCGTCGCCACACCGCACGCGTCGCACCACCGACGAGTCTGCACGGTCGCACCGATCAGCGAATCGGTCAGCGCGCCGACGACGCCGCCCGCGAACGCGGACACGGCTGTGAGGCGTGTCCACCCGACGGCCGTCGCCACGACGGCCACGAAAGCCGCCCCCGCCAGCGCGCCCAGACTTCCAATCACCGTAACCCCGCCGGATGTTCCCACCGGGACGGGGCGCCCGGACAGGATCGACCGTGGTACGCCGCCAAACCGCGTCCCGATCTCGGTCGCCCAGGTGTCGGCCGCGGACGCGGCGAGCGCGCCCGCCGCCAGCGCCGTCCACCAGACGCCGGGCTGAATGAGCATTCCCAGCACCGCGACCCCGAACACGCCGCCGTTGGCAAGCACCTGTCTCGCGTCTCGCTGGCTGCCCTTTGCCACGATGGAGCCGGTCAATCGCTCTTTCTCGGCTGCGCCAAATCGTGACAACAAGGTGGAGGCGGCGAAGTAGGCGATGAGAAGGATGGCCCAGGGATAGCCGGCGGCCGTGGTGATCGCCCCCAGTCCGGTGGCGGTGACGGCGCCGCTTCGGGAGAGTGACCGAGTCGCTCGCGCAAGGGTCGCGATGATCGCGGCCACCATCAATCCGATTGCGGCGCGCGCGGCCATCAGCGAGCGTCTTGAAGGGTCAACGACGCGCGGCTACTTTCGCTTTTCAACCCCGCTTTTCGACCGACAACGAGGCTCATGCTCGCCACAGTTGATGCTCTGTTCCCATTGAGTCTTTTGGAAGCGGTCCGAAACGTCGACACACCGATCGATATTCTCGACACCGAATATGTCGACGAGCTTCGCAACAAGCGCTTCGGTTTGAGCGACACGGTCTACACCCAGATCAAACGGCACACCGAGGCGGTGCGAAAAGGACAGCGCACCGGCTCCGACGAAGTCATCGGACTCGCGAAACTGATCGGCCGTCGCCCCGACGCCGAAGCGGTGTTTCGCGCCGCGGGCCGCTATACGGCTCGACAGTCCTATCAAACGATCTCGACGCTCAATCGGAGTATGATGCGGATCCTTCCCGCGGCGGTCGCGAGACCGCTGGCCTTCCGCTACGCGAAAAAAATCGCGGCCCGGTACCTCGGCGGCAACGTGCGGCGGGTCGGCAGCTTTCTCATGGTCGACGTGCCGCGCCCGATCACACTGGGTACCGCGCCGGGCAGCGTCGGGTGCACGTACTACGAGTCGTCGCTTCGCGAGCTGCTCCAGCGGCTGATCGGCAGCATCGGCGCGGTGGAGCACGTCCGGTGCGCCGCTCGCGGCGAGGGAACGTGCGAGTGGCGCGCGGATTGGCGCGCGATCGATCGAACCGCGGGGCTCGAATAGCGGATGCTCACGACCGACACGTTGTTCGAGCTGCAGCGCGCCCTGATCGACGCGACCCTCGACGGGTGGCTGCTCTACGATTTCCGCGGGTTGAATCCGATCGCCGCGCAGCTCATGGGGCTCGAGGGGATGACGACGCGTCGCGCGTTCGCCTTCGTACCCGCGCGGGGCCTTCCCGTCGCTTTCATCCACGCGATCGAAGGCGGGCCGTGGCACCGTTGGCCGGCCGAATGGCAGCGAGAGACGTACGCGTCGTGGCGTAGCCTCGAAGCGCTGCTCTCGAAATACGTCGGCGGCAAGCGCGTGGCCATGGAGTATTCCGCCGGCGACGCGGTTCCGTACCTCGACCGCGTGCCCGCGGGCGTGATCGAGATGGTGCGTGCGTCGGGAGCGACTGTCGTATCGTCCGGCGAGCTGGTGACGCGCTTCTACGCCGCGTGGAGCGTGGACAACATCGCTTCGCACGAGCGGGCGGCGGAGGTGATCGCGGGCATCGCGCGTAAAGCGATGGCGTTCGCCGGCGAACGCGCGCGCACCGCCGAGCCTCTCGCTGAGCACGAGCTCATGGGCTGGATCCAAGACGAATTTCGTCGGGCCGGTCTCTGGACCGACCACGGTCCGAACGTTTCGGCGGGCGCGAACGCGGCGAATCCGCACTACGAGCCGTCGGTGGACGCGCCGCGCGCGATTCGCCCGGGCGAGATCCTGCTCATCGATCTCTGGGCCAAGGAGGACGGCGGCGTCTACGCGGACCAGACCTGGATGGCTTCCGTCGGAAAGCCGACGACCGAGGCCGTGGACATCTGGAACGCGGTGCGCGACGCGCGCGACGCGGCGATCTTGCTGGTGCGCGAGCGCGCCAAGGCCAACGTGCCGACGCGTGGCGCCGAGGTCGACGACGCCGCGAGAAAGGTGATCCAATCGCGCGGGTTCGGCGACTATTTCACGCACCGGACCGGACACTCGATTGACCCGCGCGACCTGCATGGGTCCGGTCCGCACCTCGACAACCTCGAAACCAGGGAAGAGCGCTTGTTGGTTCCGGGGATCGGGTTTTCGATCGAGCCCGGCGTTTACATCCCGGGCAAGATCGGGATGCGAAGCGAGGTCAACGTGTACATCGTGCCGGGCGAGGCCGTTGTGACGCCGCGCGACTATCAGCGGGAATTGTTAATCGTCTGAACGGCGGCCCGTAGGTTGTGAGCGGTCCACTCGTTGCGTCGAACCTTTGGGTACCGGCGGGAACGCCGTTTTCGATGACTCATCCAATGGTTCGAGAGCTTCTCCCGCGCCTGCGACGCGGTGTCGCGCTCTGGTCGATTTGTGGGGCGATCCTCACCATCGGGGCCTGTTCGAAGGACTCGCGCCCTTCCGCAAGCCACGCGGAGCGCGTCGCGATGGCCTCGAGCGACCCCACGGGCTTCGAGCTCTCCGCGACTCGCTATCGTCCGGCGGCTCTACCTGTGTCCGGCACGCTGATCGGAATGGTCGACTCGTCCGCGCTTCCGACGATCGAGGATTCGCTGCACGAGTGCGAAACGGGGACGAAGACGGCGCCGCATTCGAGAGCGGCGCTCGTCTGGCTCGCCGGTCTCGACTCGGGCAAAGCGCTCCCGATCGAGAAGCGCGCCGACCTGGCTAGCGAGGATTGCGGCCTCGATCCGAGCATCGTCGCGACGACCGTCGGATCGACGGTCAACGTGTACAACGACGACGCGGCGCTCCACCGCTTCGTCTTCAAGGGGAAACCGGTCGACAACAACGTCACGATGCCCTTCTTCAACACGGGCCAGGTCGTCGCCAGCGAGCGGCTCACGAAGCGCGTCGGCCTCGTCGACGTCACTTGCGCGCTTCATCCGTGGACGCGCGCCACGATCGCCGTTTTCGACCAGCCGTACTTCGCGGTGACGGACGAACGCGGACGATTCTCGCTCGATTCAGTACCGCCGGGAAGCTACACGCTCATGGTGTGGCGCCCCGACCTGGAGAAGCCGATCGAACGGAAAATCGAAATCACCGGCCAGCACACGACGAACTTGAACATCGGCCGGGGCGGGGAGGGCGGGGAGACGGTCGGGCTTCAGACCGCCGCGGGCGACATCCAAATTCCGAGCGGAACGAAGCGATCGAGGACCATCGCCGCGAAGAGCAGGGCGAGGTAGAGTAGAGAATACTTATAGAGCCGCCACGCCGGGGCGCTCCATTCGGTCGCCCGCATCACGCGCAGCACTTCGGTCACGAACTTCGCACCGAGCACGACGGCGCACGCCAGATAAACGACGCCGAGCGCGCCGAACGCCACGGGGAGCAGGGTGAGCGGCAGCAGGACGACGGTGTACCACAGCATCTGCCGTTTCGTCTCGCGTTCGCCCCAGACGAGCGGCGCCATCGGCACGTGGGCGCGATCGTAGTCGCGCTGTTTGAGCAGCGCCAGGGCCCAGAAGTGCGGCGGCGTCCAGTAGAACACGATCAGGAACAGGTACACCGCCAGCAGGTCGATCCGATTCGTCACCGCGGCCCAACCGACGAGCGGGGGAAACGCGCCCGCGGCTCCGCCGATGACGATGTTCTGCGGCGTGCTTCGCTTGAGCCAGCGCGTGTAGATGAAGACGTAGAAATAAAATCCCGCGAGCGCGAGCGCCGCCGTGAGAACGTTCGCCGCCGCGGCGAGCAGCCAGGTCGCCGCGGTGGAGAGCAGCACGCCGAACGCCAGCACCTGCTTCGGATGCATCCGTCCGCTCGGGATCGGACGCAAACGCGTGCGCGCCATGCGATCGTCGATGTCGCGATCGATGTACATGTTCACCGCGTTCGCGCCGCCCGCCATCAGGTATCCGCCGGCGAAGACCGCGAGCACGAGCGTCCACGCCGGTCGTCCGGCGACGAACATGGGCGCGATCGTCGTCACGAGCAGCAGCGAGATGATCCTCGGCTTCGTGAGAGCGACGAGGTCACGCCAGATCGAGCGGGTGCCGGTGATGGCGACGGCGTCGGTCATTGCTCGGTTGCCGGTACGGGCGGCGCTTGCCCGCCGAAGCGCGGTGCGGCGTCGATCGCAACGGCGGCCGCCGTGGCCTGCGGCGCGGTTCGGCGCGCGAGATACGCCAGCAGAAAACAACTCAGCCAGATGCCGACGCCGGTCGCTTCGTGGAGCGACCGGAGCACCGCGGGCAGCTTGAGCAGGATCATGCTCGACGCGAGCGCGAGCTGAAACACGACCATGCCGAGCGCGATGCCGGCCGTCCGTACGACGATCGGCGCTTCCTCGCTCCGGCGACGGCGAAGCATGGCGACGACGCCGATCAGATGGAGCAGCAAAAGCACCGCAATCGTGCGGTGGGTCATCTGCACGCCCACCGCCGTGGCTTCGACCGCGGCGTTGCGTCCGCACAGCGGAACCGACGTGCACGCGACCGCGGCGCCGGGCACCTTCGCGGTCAACCCGCCGAGGGCCACGGCGAACAGCGCGAGAATCGCCGCGGCGCGTCCCGACCTGGCGGCGCGAGAGGTCCCTCGTTGTCGCCGCGCGCTCAGACCCCCGAGCGCGCCGCTGCGCACCGCTGTGGTCGCGACGAGGGCGAGCACCGTCATCGCGACGAGCCAATGCGCGACCGTGGCCCACGGCGCGTTGCCGAATTTCACCGTCACGCCGCCGAGGGCGGCCGCGAAAAGCACGGCACCGAGCGCGCCGGCCGACGAGCGCAAAACGCCGCCACGCCCGCCGACGCCGGCCTCATGGCGAGCGCGCAGCGCGGCGAGCACCATGAGCGTGACGCTCGCGACGAGAATCGACGCGAGGTATCGGTGCGTGACTTCGACGACGAGATCCGGCCTGCTGAACGGCGGGAACCAGTAACCGTAACACTTCGGCCAGTTGTTGCCGCATCCCATGCCCGACCCGGAGATGCGCACGATGGCGCCGAACACGAGGTGCAGGCACGCCGTGACGAGCGCGAGGAGCGAGAGCCGACGGACCGCCTTCATCGCGAGGTCATCGAATCAACGACCGCCGTGGCACCTTGGCCATGCATGGCGTGCCATGTGGCGACGAAAAGAAATGCGAGCGCGATGCCTGGCACGGCGGCCCAACACACCTCGAGGGCGCGCCGCGCCAGAGACGCGGGTTCATCGGAGCTCGGGGAGGGAGCCTGCGCCGGAGAGACGAGCGAAGAGCGAACGATCGCCGATTGGGCGACGGCACAACACGCGACGGCGATCCAGAACAGGCCGTCGGCGAAACGATTGACCATGCGGGCGAGAGATGTCGAGAGGAACTACGGCCATAAAAGCTAGCGCGCCGAACGCTCTCGTGGAGCGTCGGCGCGCGGGCCCTGCGTGGATTTCTCGCTCAGCTCTTGTGACTGATCGAGTAGACGTAGGCGGAGACGGACTTGACCTGATCCGGCGTGAGCTGCGCTCCGCCGAACGGCAGCATCGGACTGGAATACGGCGGCGTCGGTTGGGGCATGCCGGTCGTCACGCGCTTCTGAATGAAGTCGTAGCTCCCGTCTCCCGTGAGCCACTGCTGTTTGTTGGCCAGCGGCGGTGCGAGCGGCGTTCCCGCGGCGTCCGGGCCGTGACACGTCTGACAAAGTCCACCCGCCTTGAGCCCGTGGAAGATGCTGTCGCCTTCGGCCAGCATCGCGGGCGTCGCACCGGCCGGAGCAACACCGGGCATCGGCGTCGGAAGCGCGGCAGCCGCACCGCCCGGCGCGGCTGCCGCGGCCGTCGCACCGGCGCCGCCCGGCGCCGCAGCGGCCGATTCGCCTCCAGCCTTCTTCTCTCCACCGCCGCACGCTACGGCGAGCGCGGCAAAGAGTCCAACCACGGCGACCGTGCGTCCATCGAGACGTGCGGAGCTGCGACTGCCGTTCCGGGTTTTCATGTGTTCCTCAATTTCGTGTTGGGTTCCCCGCGCGGGCGGAATCGATCCACCGGTGAAGGAATCGTCGTCTCGCGCCCATAGGGCGCCCAAGTCCGTTGCATTCGTCATGCCGATGGACCCGCTTGTCTTCGTCGCCTCGCCCGGGCGCTTCACTGGAGCTACCATATGGAATGGCCGACGTCTCTCCCCGATCTTCCGCTACGCTCGCCCCCACAGAACTGCCACGGCGGCTTGGTCTGTGGAGCGCGATCGCCGTCGTCATCGGCATCACGATCGGCTCCGGCATCTTCCGCACGCCGGCCAGCGTTACGAACCGCCTGCCTGGTCCGGTTCCGCTCTTTGGGGTTTGGATCGCGGGCGGTGTCGTCGCGCTGTGCGGCGCGCTCACGCTGGCCGAGGTCGCCGGGTCGTTTCCCGAGACGGGCGGCATCTTCGTCTTCATTCGCAACGCCTGGGGACGCCTGCCCGCCTTCCTCTTCGGTTGGGCCGAGCTGGCGATCATTCGCGCCGCGGCGCTCGGCGCGATCGCAACGACGTTCGCCGAGTATCTACTGAAGGTATTGGGCTACGAGCCGACCAAGCCGCCCTACGATAGTTGGGTTCATTACGTCGCCGCGGCTGCGATCGCCGTCATCGCCGCGCTCAACTATGTCGGCGTCCGGTGGGGTTCGCTGCTTCAGAACATCACGACGGTCGCGAAGTATTTCGGTTTGTTGTTCATCGTTGTGGCGGCCATCGCGATCGGGCTGCCCAAGTACGGCGGGCATTTCACACCTGCGCTTCCAGCCGGGAGCTTTTCGATCGCGCCATTCGGCTTGGCGCTCGTATCCGTTCTCTGGGCGTACGACGGCTGGGCCGACCTCGCCTTCATCTCCGGAGAGGTGAAGGATCCGGAGAAAAACCTTCCGAGAGCGTTGATTCTCGGCACGTGCGCGGTCGTCGTCGTGTATCTGCTCGCGAACATCGCGTACCTGAGCGTCATGCCGGTTGGCGACATTCGGCAATCGAAGCTCGTTGCGGCCGATGTCGCAACGAAGGTGGTCGGGCCGGCGGGCGCGGTTCTGGTCTCGATCCTGGTGATGCTGTCCACGCTCGGCACGCTCAACGGTTCGATCCTCACGAATCCGCGTGTGTTCTTCGCCATGGCCGCGGACCGGCTGCTCTTTCGGAAGATCGCCGCCGTGCATCCGCGCTACGAAACGCCCTACGTCGCGATCACTCTCGCGGCAGTGCTCGGCATCATCTTTGTGCTGATGCGCACCTTTGAACAACTCGCCGACACGTTCGTCACGGCGATTTTGCCCTTTTATGCTCTGGGTGTGGCGTCGATCTTCGCGTTCCGCCGCCGAGCGGGATACAAGCCGGCGTTCCGAGCGCCGCTCTATCCCGTGGCGCCGATCCTCTTCGTGCTGGCGACGATCTACCTGCTCGCCAACGCGCTGATCGATCCGAGCAGCCGGTGGCCGACGCTTTCGGTGTTCGGCGTCATTCTGCTCGGCATTCCCGTGTACTACGCGACGGTGGGTCGGACGCCGCGCGCCGCGCTCGAATCATCGCGCGCGCCGTCGCCGGGAGACTGATTAGAAGATCTTCAAGTTGATGTACTTCTTGGGGTTCTTCTTGAAGTCGGCGACGAGCGAATCGATCTGGGCGAGCAGATGCACGCTGTTGGAATACAGCGTCGTATCGGTCATCAACTTCTGCAGCGAGCCGTTGCCCTTTTCCATCTTGTCGGCGAACACGCGCAGCTGAGTCGTCGCCGTGTCGAGCTGCGACGAGATCCGTTGCAGGTTCTGCGTCGACGCCTGCACGTTCGCGATCGCCGAGGCAATTCTCGCCGAGTCGATGGCGCCGCTGGCTCGGACGAGCGCGCTGTCGAAATGGCCCGCCGTACCACGGAACGTCTCGAGCGTCGCCGTAAAATTCTTGTTCTGCTGAGCGGCAATCTCCTGGAACTGCGCGGAGAGCGCCGCGGCCGACAAAATCACCTTGTGCACGTCTTTGAGCGTGCCGGCTTCGATCACCTGCGTCTGGAGCGAGCGCGTGAGCAGAGAGATCGTCTGCCCGATCGTGTCCATCCGCGTCAGGATCTGATTGAAGTCGGCCGCCGGCGGACCCGGGGGCACGGTGTCGCCCGACGCGTACGACGCCGACGTGAGCGGCACCGGCGGCGTGAGCGCGATCGCCACGTCGCCGAAGATGCCGACCGGCTTCACGACGGCGTTCGACCCTTTGGGGACCGAATACTGGTCGTCGATCCGCAGCATGACGTCGAGGTAGCCGTCCCGGCGGAGCGTCACGTCGCCGACGTACCCGACGTTCACGCCGGCGAGCAGCACCGGCTGTCCCTGCTTGAGGTTCTGCCCCCAGGCGAAGCGCGTGTAGAGCGGATAGCCCGACCGCAAGCCACCACGCGCCAGCCAGAGCGACCCGAGGATCAGGACGATGACCGCGACCGTGATGAGAATGCCGACGGTGACTTCGTCGCGACGCTTCATGTCTGGAGGAAGGGAGCCAGCACGCCCGCCGTGAGTGCATCGAGCACGAGAATCGTCACCGACGTGATGACGACCGCGCGCGCCGTCGACCGCCCGACGCCCTCGGCACCGGCCTCGGAAATGTAACCCTCATAGGAGCAGACCAAAGCGATCGCGGCCCCGAACATAGTCGCTTTGAGCAGGCTGTAGACCACCTGGAACGTTCCGAAGCCGAGTCGCAACCCGGTAATGAAGTCCGCGGCGGTAACATCGGTAACATGGACCGAAACCACGTAGGCGCTGCCCAGCCCCACGGCGTCCGCCAGCACGACCAGCGTCGGCAGCATGACGATGGCGGCCAGCAGGCGCGGCACGATCAGGAAGGCGACAGGATCGTAGGCGAGCGTCTCCAGCGCGTCGATCTGTTCGGTGACGCGCATCGTTCCGATCTCGGCGGTCATGCGCCCGCCGACGCGGCCGGTGAGCACGAGTCCCGTAAGCAGCGGTCCCAGCTCGAGCACGATCATGAGCCGGCTGGCGAGTCCGATGATCGACAGCTCGACGCCCGGAAAGAGCTGATACCGCGTTTGAATGGCGATGACCCCGCCGATGAATGCGGCGACGATCACGGTGAGCGGCACCGAGTCGACGCCGATGTTCTTCATCTGGCGGATCGTCTCGGGGACGTACGTGGCCGGGTCGCCGAAGCCGCGCGCGATGTCGCGCAGGAAATACGTGCGTTGGCCGACGTCGCGAAACACGTTGATCCAGTAGCGCGTGACGCGCCGGAAGAACCGGATCGACGTGCGTTGAACGACCGGGTAGGCCTGTGTCTCTTTTGTGATTGCGTGCGACGGGCGGGGTCCCGTCAAGTCCGTACCCGGACGAGCAGAAACAGCCCGACGATGCCGAACATCGCGCCGGGAATCCATGCCGCGAGGTCGGGCGGGATCACGCCCTTCGCGCCGATCGCGCGCGTCAGCTGGATCATGAGGAGAAAGATCATCGTCGTGGCAAGGCTGATGGCAATGCCATAGGCCGAGCCGCCGCGCTGCGTGCTCGTCGCGAGCGGCGCGCCGAACAACGCGATGATGATGCACGTCGCCGGGATCGCGATCTTGAGAGCGCGTTCCACCCGCAGCACGTTGGCGTCACCGCCCGAGCGCTCGAGCGCCGTGATGAACCGGGTGAGCTCCGCGTAGCGCATATCCTGCGCTTCGCGCGGTTTCGCCATCATGTCGCTCGGATGCTCCCTGAAGTGGGCGTCACGCGCCGACGCGAACGAGACGGCGAAGTTGGACTCGCGGTCGCTCACCACTTGGAGATGTCCATGGCGCAGCGTCCACCCGTCGCGGCGGGCGTCGAACGAGGCGGAATCCGCCGTCAGCACGTACGTCGGATATGTGGGCCCTTGGCCCTTTCGCTCGATCTGCAACTGGCGGATCTGCCCCGAGTCGGTGCGGAGCTCGTACGCCTTGTAAACCCGGCCGTAGTCGCTGGCGAACGCGAAGTTGAAGCGGCTCGTGCCGACCTGCGCCTTGTCTTCCTGAAGGAGCCGGCTGCGCCGCTGGTTCGTGATCGGCACGACCTCGCCGAGCCCCAGGTCGAGGATCGAGGCGAACATCGCGCCGAAGAGAATCGGAACGACGAGGCGGTGAAAGCTGATCCCGGACGCCTTTGCCGCGGTCACCTCGGAATGGCGAGTGAACGCGCCGATCGAGAAGACGGTCGCGAACAACACCGCCGCCGGCAGCACGAGGAACATCGAATCAGGAATCCAGAACAGATAGCTGAGCGCGATGTCCCCGGCCGGAATCCGCCGGTCGAGGTAGCTCTGGACATGATCGGTCAGGTCCATGATCACGAGCAGGAAGGGAAATCCGAGCGCCGTGATCGAGAAGATTCGCCAGAACTCGACGAAGACGTAGCGGTCGAGCGGCCGAAAGAGGCGCACGGTCAGGCGTCTCCCTTGCGCCGCTGCTCCCACCAGAAGCGCAGCGAGTCCACCATCTCCCCGAAGTTCCCGCCGCGCGCCGTCGCCGTCTCGTGCCCCATTCTCGTGATGAGCAGGATTCCGACGATCGCGAAGACGACGTTGCCGGCCCACATCGCCCAGAACGGCGACAGCAGGTTGTGGTTGGCGAGCGCCTCGCCGGCGTTGAGGCCGACGTAGTAGACGGAGAAGATCAGGAAGCTCGCGATGAGCACGAGTCCCACGCCGCCGCGCGGAAAGCGCAGCGAGATCGGCGCACCGACCAGCACGAGAACGACGCACGCCGCGGCGAGCGAAAATTTCTTCTGAATCTCGATTGCGTAGCGGTTTCGCCAATGCCGCGCGTCGTCGAGGCGGATCTTGGCGTCGGCGGTCTCGCTCGCGATGAGCGTCTTGAGATCGGCTCCGGTCGCCGCGCCTGCCGACGGCGGCGCGGCGACGCCCCTCGCCGGGTTGGGCGAGACGGGCGGCGGCGACGGAACAGCGGACGGCTTGGCGGAAGGCATGACCGCCGGCGCCGCGCCGATGGGTCGAATGTTGGGCGGCACCGGCTGAGCGCGGGGGGCGGGCGTCTTTCCGTTCACCGGAAGCGTCGGATGTGCCGCGGCGGTCTCCGGAATGAACGCGCCGGCCGGGATCTGGGTTCGCAAAACCTTCTTGAACACGCCGTTGAGCATCACCAATACCGAATCCGACTTCACGAGCGGCTTGGTGGCGCTCTTCGCCGTGTCGAGCGGTTTCTTCGACGTGTCGGGCCGCTGCTTCGTCGTGTCGCGATGGTGGGTCGTGTCCTGACCCTGACGCCGGAGGAACATCCCCAGCTCGGCAGCCTCGGCCCGCTTGGGCTCGAGCAGGTTTCCGATGTGCAGCTTGTTCGTGATGAAGTTGCAGTACAGCGCACCGATCCCGCCCGCCTTTGGAATGGGCTTGCGCATGGGCGCCGTGGTCGTGTCGCCGCGCTCCTTCATGACCCGCCAGAACGCGAGGAGGCTGTCGCTGTAGGCGTTTTGCAGCGCGATGTTGCGCTTCTCGTACTCCGCCTGCATCTCGCACACCGACATCTCGCGGTCGCCCTTCGAGGTCGTGTCGGCGTCGATCGTCTTGAACACGTTGGCCACGTCTTTCACGCGCATCTCGTCCTGCCTGTAGTAGATGCGGTTGAGCTGTCCGGGCTGATTCGACGGCGCGGACATCATCATGCCGTCGTAGAGGTGCAGAATCAGATCGGTCTTGTTGCTGGCGAACGACAGCGTGCCGTGGTCGGCGAAGATCGTCTTACGCTTGGTCGGGTCGTAGACATCGTAGATCGTGATGTCGCGCATGCGCCCCGACTGGTCGCGGTCGATGTACCCGGCGCGCAGGTAGAGCTGCCCTTCCTTGATCGGATTGATGACCTGCTCCTTGAGCGCGAAGCTGGGTTTCGTACGGAGGATCGCCAGCTGGAGTGTCGCCAACTCGTGATTCGCGCTCGAGAGGACCTGGTCGTTGAACCAGAGCATGAAGAGCGCGAGGACAGTCGACATGGCCAACACGGGCCACATGAGCGAGCGTGTCGACACGCCGCTGGCCTTGAGCGCCGTGATCTCGTTTTCCGACGCCAGCCGGCTGAACGCGAAGAGCACCGCCACCAGCACCGACATGGGCAGCGTGAGCGCGACCGTGAGCGGGATCGACAGGATGAAGAACTCGACGATCACCTGCCACGAGAGTCCGCGTCCGACCAGGTCACCGAACTTTCGCGCGATGAACTGGAGCAGCATGAACGACGTGAGCGCCGAGAGGGCGAAAAAGAACGGCCCGACGTGTTCCTTCAGGACGTAGCGGCTGATTTTCTTCACGTGTTCAATGGGCGGGTCGCGATCGGTCGTCTGCTGCGGAACTTCAAGTACTCCACAGGGTTGTACGGCCGTGGCTGGCCTGTATATTCCACCCACCGCCAGCTCGAATTCAAGGCTCCCTCGAGACGCGACCCCCCGCGTCCCGAGAGCGAACGGAGCAGGTCCACGACACGAGCCGTCGGCGGGTTCTTACCCCTCCGTTAGGGTTTGGTGCGACCCCTGTTTTCCGCGACGCGAGCTGTCCTGATCGCGCTCGCCGTTGGACTCGCCTGGGGTCCGCCGGCGAGATCGCAGACGCCGCCCACACCCGTCCTTCCCGCTCGGCCGCCCGCCGACACCGACACAATCCGTCGGCCGCGCGCGCCCGTGCCTGGAACGACGACCATCCCCGGCCTCGAGTTGCCACTCGAGCTGAATCTGCGGGTCGAGGGCAAGAAGGAGCGGGACCGCAACCTCGTCTGTACGAACCTCGAGGCCATCCAGACGAGCGCGGTTTCCGGCTGCAACGCCGGCTTTTTGCCCTGGTCGCTCCAGCCGACCGTGGCCATCAAGAGCTCGGGCGTCGTGGCCGACCGCTGGCATGTGAACATCGACTACGACATGCAGCGGGAGTTCGACGCGTCCAACTCGCTGTCGCTGTACTACGAGGGCACCCCCGGGTCGAAGTGGCAGCGGGTCGACGTGGGCAACGTGACCTTCACGCCGCCCCCGTCGCGGTTTCTCTCGGCCAACCTGCCGACGGGAAACTATGGCCTTCAGATCACGAATCAGTTCGGGCCGCTCCGCTTCCAGTCGATCTTCGCGCAACAGAAAGGAAACGTCGGCCAGACGCGCCAATTCACGATCGGCAGCAGGGCGCAGCAGGCGAACGCGCGCGACATCGACGACTACCAGATCGAGCGGCTCCGCTTCTTCTTCACGATCGACCCCGCGCTCCTCGGCGGCAGCCGGGCGGGGGCGTTGCCGAACATCGACATCCTGAATCGGTCGCAGATCGACGCGCTGCGCCGCGCGTTGCCGGACACGTTGCGTCCTACGCTCGTCCGCATCTATCGCCTCCAGTTCGGCACGCAGCCGCAGAATCCGGGCGGCCCCCGTTTTCGAGTGCGAGGCGGGCAGACGAACGGCACCGCCGTCTACGACCTTTTGCGCGAAGGCGTGGACTACGTCATCGACCGGTCGCTGCTCTGGTTCGCGCTCGTGCGGCCGCTGAATGAGTCCAACGAGCGACTCGTCGTCGCGTACAACGTGAAAATCAACGGCCGCGACACCGTCTGGACGACGACCGGGGGAACGCCCGACCTGCAGTTTGTGCCGGGCCGCGACCAAGTGGCCAACCTCGTCATGGATCCGACGGTCGGCCCCACCTCGGCCGCGTTCCGCAACGAGATCCGCTCCGTCTATCGATTCGCCGGAAGCAACCTCGCGCGCGAGACGGCCAAGATGCGGATCGTGACGGGAAGCGGCCGACTTGAGCATCCGATCGCCGGCTCGGACGCGACGTTTCTCCAGATGTTCGGTCTCGCCCAAACGGCGAATCCGGCCGAATTCGACGCCGAGAACCGAATCTGGCCTCGGCGGAGCGATGCAATCTTCAACCTGGGCGGCGGCGCGGCGGACATCCGCAACGGCCAGTCGCTCGACGTCGCCTACGCGATCCACGACTACTTCCTCGTGTTTCCGTCGCTCCACCCGTTCAGTGCGCGCGACTCCGGTGGTCTTGTGGTGCCGGGAAATCCGACCAACGACGACATCTACACGATACCGGGCGAATACATCTATTCGCCGCAGCATCCGGCGTCGTTGTATCGCATGAGCGTTCGCTACGAGACGGAGAGCACGGAGCAGGGAGGCGCGATCCTGATCGGCGCGGGCTCGATTCGTCCCGGCTCCGAGCAAGTCGTGATGGACGGCCGCCAACTCGTGCGCGACCTCGACTACCGCGTCGACTACGACCTCGGGCGGATCGAGTTCATGCGCGCCGACACCGTGCTCTCCGCGCAGCGGCACGTGGACGTGCGTTATGAGGAGAACGTTTCATTCGGTGCGGCGCCGACGACGCTCGCCGGTTTCATGTCCGAGCTCCCCGTTTCACACGGGACCCTCGACTTCTTGGCGATCAATCAATCGCAGAGTACGTCGTTCAACCGGCCGGAGTTGGGACTGCAGGGCAACTCGACGCTCACGACCGGCGTTACCGGGCGATTCAATTGGGATCTGCCGGGGCTCACGAGTCTGGCGAGCCGTCTTCCGTTCGGTGAATCGAAGGCCGTGTCCCACTTCTCGTTCAGCGCCGAAGTCGCGCACAGCAACCCGCAGTTCTTGGCGCGCAACCAGGGCACGGCGTACATCGAGACGTTCGACGCCAACGGCGGGACCACGATCGCCCTGGCCGACCAGGCATGGCTCTACAGCAGCCTGCCGGCGTACGGACACTCGCTCGCGGCGCCGTTCGGCGGCTCGTTCTTCGATCCATCACACGCGGCGACGCTGGTCTGGCAGACGAACGTTCAGAGCCCGGGCGGACGACGCCTCGCGTTCACGGACAGCGCGATCGATCCGCGGCTCACGTTCGTCGGCTCGGGAATTCGCTTCACGGAACCGGTGCTTTGGCTCACGTTGCTTCCGCTCGACCAGGTCGGCCGGTACGACATTCAATCGCGGAGCTACAAATGGACCGACAACAGCGCGGCCGCGGTGGCGTCGCGGCGGTTCCGGAGCATACAAACCGTCCTCAGCCCCGCCGGGCTCGACCTGACGCGCGGTGAGTTTCTCCAGTTCTGGACGCTGCTCGACACGACTGGATTCGCGCGTGCGTCGAACCCGACGCTGATCCTCGACTTTGGCGACGTCTCCGAGAACGCTCTGCGCTTCGCGCCCGACACGATGAAGATCGCCGGGAGCGACACGACGTTCAGCGCGAAGCATCTCGTCGGCTTCGACAACCCGATTCCGGCGACGGAGCGCGACGCGTTCTCGCGGTCGTTCAACGCCGCGATCAACGACACGGGTCTCCCGGGGGACATCGCCGACACGATCGTCGCGATCGACGCGACGGGGGCTCATCGGTCGACGAACGTCCGCGTCTGCCGGGCCGCCCCCGGCGCGCTCGACGTCATCGGCGATCCCCGCACCAACTGCACGGTGGCGAACAACAAGCTCGACGAAGACGACATCGACATGGACAACGCGCTCAACTTCTCGAACGCGCAGCGAGAGAGCGAGCGGATCCTGCGGTACGTCGTCGACCTGACCTCGCCGACCGCGATCACGCGCGTGGGAGGAAAGTTCACCGACACGCTGTTCGTTCGAGGGCAACCGCAGCCGCGGACGCGCAATTGGGTTCTCGTGCGCGTTCCGTTCAAGACGCCGACGGACTCGCTCAACGACGTCAACCGGCGCAAGCTGCGCGCGCTGCGCCTCACGATCGTGTCGGCGCAGGGCCAGGGGGACGCCGAAGTGCCGGTGCAACTGCCGATCGCCGAATTGCAGGTCGTCGGCGCGCGTTGGCTCGACCGGAGCAACCAGACGCTCGCTGGAATCGCCGGCACGCACCAGGACGGCGGCTTCGTGATCACGTCGTCGATCGGCACGACCGATTCGAGCGCCGCCGTCGCGTATCAACCGCCCCCGGGCGTCGTGAACGAAGCCGCGCAGAAGGGCGCGCAGTTTCAGGGCACGCTCACGACAACCAACGAAGCCTCGCTCCGAATCCAGACGGGCAACCTGCCGCTCTATCATCGCGCCGAGGCGTTTTTCCGATTCCCGGCGGGGCCGCAATACTTCATGGCGTTTCAACGGCTCAACGTCTGGGGGCGTGGCGTCGGGCACGGTTGGGGGCAGAGCGGCGAGCTCCAGATGTACATCAAGGTCGGGCGAGACGAGAACAACTTCTACATGTATCGCGCGCCGGCGAACGATGGGAGGACCGCCGCGGCGTGGACCGACTTCGCGATCCAGCTCGGCAAGTTCATCGACCTGCGGAAGAGGATTCAGGCCGCGTACCTCTCCGGAACCACGTCCTCGATCGCATGCACCGGCGCCGACTCGGCGATCATCGCTGCGTCGCCGCTCCCGATGGGCATCGTGTCGCGCCGTTTCGCGGCGTGCGAGGACGGGTACATCGTCTACACGATCGATCCGGCCGTGACGGCGCCGAATCTGAGCGCCGTGCAGGAGGTGGCCGTCGGCATTGTGCGCGTGGCGGCGGCCGGCGGCGCGGGCTCGGCGCCGATCAACCCGACGGACACGCTCGAGCTCTGGGTCGACGACGTGCGATTGGACCAGCAGCTCAACACGGGCGGCACCGCCGCGTCGATGACCGCGCGTCTCAACATGGGCGACTTCGCCGATTTTCAGGCCATGCTCAGCAATCGCGATCCGAACTTCCGGCAGCTGGGAGAACAGCCTTCGTTCGAGACGGAGCGCAACATCGACGTGCGGGCGACGCTCCGTTTGGAGAAGCTGCTTCCGGCTGGAGCCGGCGTGGCGCTGCCGCTGACGATTAGCAAACTCTCATTGGCCGAGGATCCGCTGTACCTCGAGCAAACCGACATCTCGGGAAAGGGAATTTCGGGGCTGCGCAAGCCGCGCAACGACCTCACGACGTACAGTCTCACGGCGCGGCGATCGACGCCGATGGGCGGGCCGCTCGGACCGGTGATCGACAACCTGGCGCTCAATTCGTCGTACACGACAGGCGTGGACCGAACCGAGTTCCAGGACGGAAATCAGAACACGCTCGCGGTAGGCGTCGACTATCTCGTCGCGGGAGGCATGCCGCAGACAGCGACGCTGCCCGGCTTCTTCGACGGCGCGCTCGCCGCGCTGCCCGGTTTTCTCCAGGCGGGGCCAGTCTCTGCCCTTCGGGCGGCCGCCTTCCGCTGGAATCCGACCGAATTTCGCGTGAGCACCGGGTTCGTGCGCGGCAACGACCGCCGAGTGTCGTTTCTCAATCCGACAGGAAGCGTCGCGGACGATCCCAGCGTGAGCACGGCGTCGACGCGTCTCTGGCGCAATGCCGGGGCGTTGGCGTTTCAACCCACGGGCGGAACCGCGCTTCGCTGGGAGATTCAATCGCTCCGCGACTTCCGCGATTACCGCGACACGACCGGCGAGTCGAATCAGCTGCCGCCGATCGTCGTCGGGCCGGGGTTCGAGCGCGAGCGGTCGATGGCCAGCAGCGCGTCGTTCACGCCGACGTTCTCGTCCTGGTTCCGGCCGCGCGCGGATCTGTCGACGCAGTACGACATGCTGCGCGATCCAAACGTCCGGTCGTTCGCGACGCTGCCGGGCGTGATCGGTGTGGACAGCGTGCTCGCGACGCACGATTCGCTCGCGGCGCTCGATCGGTCACTCCCGCGTCGCATGACCGCCGCCCAAACGATCGGAGTCGGAACGACGATCGATGTCACGCGCGCCTTCGCGGCTTACGCGCGCGACTCGAGTCTCATACGCCGCATGGGTACGTCCTTCACACCCATCGACGTTTCGTTCACGCGGAGCCTGCTGGGCGACGTCGACGCGTCGGCGAAAGCGCCGCCGCTGCCGTTCGAGCTGGCGCTGGGAGGACCGTCGTCGTTCCGCTACGTGAACGGTGCCGCGGCGACCGCCGCGGGACAGACCGGGACCTGGAACGCCGCGAGCTCCGTCCGTCTCTTGGGCGGCGCGGCGATCGACGCGCGCTTTCAGCACATCACGACCGCCAACTGGATTGCGCGCCCCGACTCGGCGCAGCTCCAGGCGCAGGCGAACGGAACGCAGACCCGCTTCCCGGACGTCACGCTGCGCTGGGGATTTCGTCCGGCCCCAGGAGGACCGTTCAGCGCGATCGACGCGAGCGCCGGCTATCTGCGCACGACGGCATCCGTGTCGCTGCCAGGGCTCGACCCCGGCGATTCCCCGGAGATTCGTCGCAGCCACGCCGAGACGTATCCGTTTGGCGGATCGGTCATCTGGGCGGGACGCGGATCCTTGAGCACCAGTGCGCGGTACAGTCTTACGACGCGGTTGGACAGCCTGCCCGGCAGCCTGGCGCGCACGCGCGGCAACGAGCTCACGATCGACGCCGGACGGTCGTTCCACGTCCCCGAGAGCCTCGGCCTCGGCCTACGCAGCGATCTCAGGACCCACTTCGGCTTTCAGCAATCTCACAACCGGACCTTCGTGCTCGACTCGACAGGCGCGTTCCAGAGCCGCTTGGCGGACAACGGACGGCAGTCGTTCAACCTGGCCGCGGACACGAACCTGCAGGACGGTCTGGTGTTCACGCTCCAGGCGTCGCACATCGTGACGTTCGACAACAACCTCAATCGGCGCTTCGCGCAGACCGTGCTGTCCACGGTGCTACAGTTCCAGTTCTTCGGCGCCGCCAAGTAGATCGCTGAAATGACCAATTCCACTAACGTACAGTCTATTACCGGACGAGACCTTTCCGTGCGAATGCTCAGCCTTCTCTGTGCCTCCATTCTCGTATTGAGTGGGTGCGACCGCTTCGGTGGAGGCGGCGCGAAGACGGCGTTCGACGGCCAGGCCGCGCTGGGCTACGTGAAGGCGCACCTCGCGTTCGGGCCGCGCACCCCCGGCACCCCGGCGCACGACTCCGCGGCCGCGTGGATCGTCGCGCAGATGAAGCAGCGTACGGACAGCGTGACCGTGCAGCGTTGGACGCAGACGACGGCGGACGGCACCAAGCTGCCGCTTCAGAACATCTTCGCGCGTTTCAATCCGGCGGCGACGCAGCGCGTGCTCTACGTGACGCATTGGGACACGCGTCCCAAGGCCGACGACGACCCGAACTTCGGCAACAAAGCGCGCCCGATCCTCGGCGCAAACGACGGCGCGTCCGGCGTCGGATTGTTCATGGCGCTTGGCGACGTCTTCAAGAAAACGCCGCCGTCGGTCGGCGTGGATCTGCTGTTCGTCGACGGCGAAGATTGGGGCGCGTTCGACTCCGACAGCGGGGGCAACTACCCGGACGCGCTCTTCGGATCGCAGTACTTCGCGAGCCATCTCCCGTCGCCGAACTACAAGCCGCTCTTCGGCGTGCTCTGGGACATGATCGGCGACGCCGATCTGCAGCTCTACCAGGAGGCCAACTCGGTGCAGCGCGCGCCGGAGGTCGTGAGCCGAGTGTGGCAGACCGCGTCGGACCTGGGCTACTCGAAGTACTTCATCAGCCAGGTCGGCCAACAGATCACCGACGACCACGTGCCGTTGCTCAACAAGGGGCTGCGTGTGATCGACGTGCTCGACATTCAGTACGGCCCGCTACCCGCCGGTCACGACGCGTTCACGCAGTCGAATCCCAACTATCACCACACGATGCAGGACACGTTCGACAAAGTGTCGGCGAAGAGCCTGCAGGCGGTGGGCGACGTGGCGGTGGCGTTGGTGAAGTGAGAAGCGGTCGCCGGTTCCGGTTACCGGTCTCCGTAAGCTGACAGCTGTCAGTCCCGGATACCGGTGACCGGTCCCCGGCAGTTCTATGGCTTTGCCTTCCCGTTACTCACGTCCTCTGCCATCCGCAGCGCGTTGTAGGCATTCACGATTCCGCCGGTGACGGAGAGAGTGCCGAAGGGGACCATGTCCTTGGATTCGTCGCCCGGGCGTTTGACGACCTGGGACTGAAATTTCGCCGTCGAGGCGAGGATGATTTTTCGGATGTCGCCCGCCGAGAGATTCGGGTAGTAGCTCATCACGAGCGCGGCGACGCCGGTGACGACGGGGGCGGCCATGCTCGTGCCGCTGTCGCGCTCGTACTCGTTCCCGGGCACGGTCGAGAGAATGTCCACGCCCGGCGCGAACAGATCGACCTGCTGCTGGCCGTAGTTCGAGAAGGTCGCCGGCAAATTCTCGCCGCCCTTCCACGATGACGCGCCCACCTCGATCCAGAGGGTCGGGTGTCCGCCGTCCAAATACGTCGGGGTCGGGAAGTTCTTCGACTTGCCGAGATCCTCGCCGTCGTTGCCCGCGGCGTGCACCATGAGGACGCCGTGCGCGTCGGCGTACTTTACCGCTTCGTCGACGGCGGCTTTGTAGGGAGAGAACGCCTTTCCGAAGCTCATGCTGATGATCTGCGCGCCGTTGTCGACAGCGTAGCGGATCGCGTTCGCGACGTCCTTGTCGCGCTCGTCGCCGTCCGGCACGGTGCGGACCATCATAAACGTGACTGACGGGGCGATGCCGTCGACGCCGATGCCGTTGCCCCGGACGGCGCCGATGATTCCGGCAACGTGCGTCCCGTGCTTCGCGTCTTGGCCCATCACGTCAGAGTTGCCGTACGTGTGCTGATGCCAGTCCGTATAGTTGTCGCCGACGACCGTGCGCGGATTGAAATCCGGGTTGAGGCCGTTCTTCAGCTGTCCCTCGAGCGATTTGAGGCCGTCGCTGAGCACGGTTTCCGTCGCTCCTTCGCCGGCGAGCTGCAGGTAGATCTGCTTCGCCTGCGAGAGTTGCTGGCTCGTGGCCGACAAGGCCTTCACGTTCGCGACGCTGAGGGTGTTCGGCGCTACTGCTTGCTTGAGCATCGGCGTGATCTGGTGCAGAACGTCGAGTGCACCCTTGTAGTTCGCCACCGAGCTCTGGATCGTGTTGCGCTGTTTCTCGAACGCCGCCGTGATCTCGGCGCAGCGCGCCGCGTCGGTGATCGGGGCCGAGCCGCTCGCGGCCGCGCCGCCATGACAACGGGCGTACTCGCGCGTCACCTCGAACGTGTCGAAGTGCACGTCCTGGCCGTCTTTGCCGCCGATGAAATTCCAGCCGTGGATGTCGTCGACGAATCCGTTGTGGTCGTCGTCGACGTCGTTGTGCGGCGTCTCCTTCGGGTTGATCCAGAGGTTCGCTCGTAGGTCCGCGTGCGCCGTGTCGATCCCATTGTCGATGATCGCGACGAGCACCCGCTTCTTCGGCGCTTTGCCCGCGAGCAGCTCGTTCATGGCGCGCTCGGAGCTGATGCCCGGAATGTGGTCGATGCCTTCGTCGAGTAGCTGCCAGTTGCGCGGCGGTTCGGCGAGCGTGACCGGCGGAATGCTCGTCGGCTGTGTGGCCGCGGGCGCGGTCGGCGCGGCGGTCGGAGGCGGCGTCGGGGTGGGGGTGGGACGCGTCGCGACAGTACTGGGCGCGCCGCAGGCGACCGCAAACAGGAAAAACAGCGACGTGACACGTGACGACTTCATGTGCGATTCCGGTCGAAGATTCGTGGAACGATAACGGGCCAAAACCCAGGGTGTTAGCTAGCTTACGCGATTTTTACCCGGCTCGGGTACGCCCCAGCACGCGCGATGGGAGAATTGAATTCACGCAGCAACTCGGCCACCGCCGCTTTGGCGGACGCGTCGTTTCCGCTCACTGCAGGGACGACTCTTTCTGTGAACCCAAACCCGACGCGAATTCAAAGGATTCTCGTTGCAAGGATTCGGTGACGCTGGACGCGAATGACATCGGTAGCTTTGCCCCATGTCACTTCGCCCAGATCAAAAAGCCCTCGTATTCCTCGGCGCGGTCGCTGTGCTTGGAGCCGCTGTACGCGTGTCACGGGCCGCGTCGCGCGGCGACGTGCCTCGCAATGAACAGGCCGCTCTCGACCGGCAGATGGCGTCGGCAGACTCTGCAGCAAACGCCGGTCGATCGGCCGAGCGATCACGAGCTCCCGGCGGTCGCGGCCATCGCCCAAAAGCGCGCTCCCAAACCTGGCCAGCCGATTCGGCCTCGTCGGC
The DNA here is from genome assembly GCA_036003045.1 of Gemmatimonadaceae bacterium. Lineage (NCBI taxonomy): Bacteria > Pseudomonadati > Gemmatimonadota > Gemmatimonadia > Gemmatimonadales > Gemmatimonadaceae > Gemmatimonadaceae bacterium. The sequence goes on along the minus strand of DASYSS010000042.1, from coordinate 20,417 downwards.
TGCGGATACGGGACAGGGTAAGCCGTCGCGACGAAAGCGCGGCGAGCCGCGCACCGGACCTGGCTACATAAATGGAAAGCTCGATCTCGACGTGGCCACCGCGTCGCAAATCGATTCGTTGCCGGGCGTTTCGCCGACGATGGCGAAACGAATTGCCGCGGATCGCATGAAGCGCGGCCCCTTCCTCAACCTCGACGGGCTGAGACGGGTGATCGGTGTGGGGCCGAGCTTCGCGCGGCAACTCGATTCGCTCGTGACGTTCTCCGGCGTCTACTCGCAGGGGGCCGCGAACGACAGCGCCATCCGGGGGCGTCCGCGCAAACCGAAACGAGGGGGCGCTATGCGACCTGCGGCGCTGCGAACAAGGGGGCCGCCACCAGCGCTGTCGCACCTCTGAGCCTCGGGAAGCTGCTCGCCGGTTCCGGCACCAGTGGAGTCTCCGCGGCAAGCGCTGTCAGCGCGCGTTCGCGGATGACGCTCGTCATCACCGGTTCGAGCTGCTCCCACGCCTCGGTGATTTCACCGCCGACGAAGATCTGCGCCGGGTTGAGCGTGTTGATGATTACCGAGAGTCCGCCGCCCAAGTGCCGAGCGGTCTCCTCGAGTGCGTTGATTGCTCGTCGCTCTCCCGAACGTGCGCGTGAGATCACGTCGTCGATGGTGAGCCCCGACTCCTGGAGCATCCGCCGGCTTTCCGTCGGCGAGAACTCGTGGCCGAGGTAGCGGGAGAGGGTGGCGAGGTTGGAGGTGTAGGCCTCGAGGCAGCCGCGGGCGCCGCAGAGGCATTTTGGTCCGAGCGGATCAACGGCGACGTGTCCGAACTCGCCGGCGGTGTTGTTGTGGCCTCGAACCACTTCGCCGTTCATCACGATTCCAGCTCCGACGCCGTCCGACACGGTGACGTACGCGAAATCGCGCGGGGCATCTCCGCCGCGCTGGCCCAGCCACATCTGGGCGAGCGCGCAGGCGATCGGTGCGTTTTCGATGTGGACCGCGAGGCCCGTCGCGTCGGCCAATTCGTCGCGAATATCCACGTCACGCCAGCCGAGCTGCGGGGCATTGAGCACTCGCCCGGTGGAGTGATCGACCATGCCCGGGACGACGAGGCCGATGCCGTTGCATTTCCCCGCGGCCCGGTGCGATTTCAGGAGGCGACCGATGCGCTTGGTGAGGTTGGCGGTCAGGCCTTTGGGGTCGACGATCGTATCGAAGGAGTCGGCGGCGATGGCCTCGCCGCTGAAGTCGGCCAATTGGAGGAAGGTTCGGCTGAATCGAACGTCCACGGCGACTACCAGGCGGTCGCGCGTGCGGACGTAGAGCATCATGGGTTTCCGCCCGCGGGGGGCGTCCACAGTGGAGCCTTCGTAGATGGACCCGTCGTCGAGCAGCTCACTTATCAGTGATGTCACCATCCCTCGTCCCACGTGCATACGCCGGGCGAGCTCCGCCCGCGAGATCGGCTGGTGCTCGCGGACGAGGTTCAGCACGATTTGCCGGTTGATCTCGCGGGGAGTCGACCGAGTTGCTCGAACGAAGCTGCGAGTATTGATCTTCCGCACGATGGGCGATGGGGCGATTCGACGGTGCAGGGCGCTGGGGATGGAATGGTAGAAACAGCCGTCCGTCCCGGCAGCCCTGGTTCGGGGCGAAATTTGGATCGGTCAGGGGCCGGCACTAACGGTCCGCCGATATTGTTCGTAATTTGAACAAATGTGGCGCCGCTTCAAGTCTCCCACCCGACGGACAAGCGAACCATGAGGCGCGGGATGCATCGGCCGCTGGTTCTGCACGCCGACCGGTTCTTCGATTCCGACCCGGAAATTCGGCACGCGGCGCGGGCGCTCTACGAGGAAACGCGCGACCTCCCGCTGATTTGCCCCCACGGCCACGTCGATCCGGCGATCTTGGCGAACGATACCGCGTTCCCCGAGCCGGCGTCGCTCATCGTGATCCCGGATCACTACATCGTCCGGATGTTGTACTCGCGCGGCGTTCCGATGGAGTCGCTCGGCATTCCGGCGCGCGATGGGACCGTGGTGGAGACCGATCCGCGGCGCATTTGGCAGACGTTCGGCGACCACGCGCACCTCTTTCACGGAACGCCGACGGGGCTCTGGCTCGACCACGAGTTGCACGAAGTGTTCGGCGTGAAGGTGCGGTTCGACGCCGAATCGGCGCAGTATGTCTACGATCAAATCGCCGAGCGTCTCGCGTCGCCCGAGTTCCGGCCGCGCCGGCTGTTCGAGCGCTTCAACATCGAGATACTGGCGACGACGGACGCGGCGAGCGACTCGCTCGTGCACCATCGCGCGATCCGCGCCTCGGGGTGGCGCGGTCGCGTGATTCCGACCTTCCGGCCGGATGCGGTGTTTCGGATCGCCGCCCCAGAGTGGGCGTCGGAGCTCGAGTGCCTCGGTCAAGCGAGTGGAGGGGCGATCCCGAACTACGCGTCGTTCGTCGACGCACTCGAGAAGCGGCGCGGGGTGTTCAAGTCGCTTGGCGCGACCGCGACGGACCACGCAGTGGTCGAGCCGTTCGCGTCGCGGATGTCCGACCAGGATGTGTCGGCGATCTTCGTGCGAGCGCTTCGCGGCGAAGCGACGCCGGCGGATCAGCGGCGCTTCGAGGCGCACATGCTGATGGAGATGGCGCGTATGTCGGTCGACGACGGGTTGGTCATGCAGCTCCACCCCGGCGCGCTCCGCGACCACAATCGTCAGGTGTTCGACCGATTCGGCGCGGACCGCGGCGCCGACATCCCCGTGGCCACCGAATACACGCGCAATCTCGCCGAGTTGCTGAATGCGTACGGCAACGACGAGCGATTCTCGATGGTCTTGTTCACGCTGGACGAGTCGGCGTACGCACGCGAGCTCGCGCCGCTCGCCGGACAGTACCCGGCGCTTCGCCTCGGTCCGCCATGGTGGTTCCACGACTCGATCGAGGGCATGACGCGGTATCGGCAACAAGTCACCGAGACGGCCGGGATCTACAACACCGCCGGCTTCAACGACGACACTCGCGCCTTCTGCTCGATTCCCGCGCGACACGATCTTTCTCGGCGCGTGGACGCGAACTTCCTCGCGGGGCTCGTGGTGCGGCACATCGTGGAGGTCGACGACGCGCACGTGATGGCGCGAGCGCTCGCCTACGATCTCGCGCGCGAGACGTATCGAGTCGCACCCGCCGTGCAACCGGCCGCCGAACGCCCGCTCGCGGCTGCGAGGACTTAGTCGCGATGACGATCGGCACCGAGCGCGCGCAGACTTCGGGCGCGACTCTCGCCGCGGCGTCGAACGGTGCGCCGGCCGTGGTGCGAATCGGCGCCCAAGACAACGTCGCGGTCGCGCTGCGGCCGGTCGTCGCGGGTGAACGCGTGACCGTCGACGATTCGAGCGTCGTATCGCGCGCGGAGATCGCGCCGGGACACAAGATCGCGCTCGAGGCCATCCGCGCCGGCGATTCCGTCGTGAAGTTCGGCGTTCCGATCGGCGTCGCGACCGAGGCGATCGCCGCCGGCGATTGGGTGCACTCACACAATCTGAGAACTGCTCTCTCCGGCGTCGTCGACTATCAGTATGCGCCGTCTCTAGCGCCATCGAGTCAACCCACGGCCATGCCCACGTTCAACGGCTATCGGCGGCCGAACGGCAAGGTCGGCACTCGCAACGAACTGTGGGTGCTCAACACCGTCGGCTGCGTCAACCACGCGGCCGAGCGGATCGCGCGGCAGGCTGCGGAGCGGTTCTCCGGCACATTGGACGGCGTGCACGCATTCGCGCATCCATATGGATGCAGCCAGCTCGGCGACGACCTCTCGCACACCCAACACGTGCTCGCCGGCTTGATGCGTCATCCCAATGCCGGCGGCGTGCTCGTTCTCGGGTTGGGCTGCGAGAACAACCAGCTCAACGCGCTGCTCCACCTCGCCGGCGACGTCGACCGCAGCCGCCTCGCGTTCTTCAACACGCAGGACGTGATCGACGAATTGGAGGAAGGCACGGGCGCCGTCGCGAAGCTCGTCGAGCGCATGGCCGCCGACAAGCGTGTCGATTGTCCGGCGAGCGATCTCGTGCTCGGACACAAGTGCGGCGGCTCGGACGGATTCAGCGGGATCAGCGCCAATCCGTTGCTCGGTAGGCTGGCCGACCGGCTCACGTCGCTCGGCGGCGGCGTGATTCTCACGGAAGTGCCGGAGATGTTCGGCGCCGAGCAACTGCTCATGAATCGCGCCGAGAGCGCATTGGTTTTCAATGACATCGTGGCGATGATCAACGACTTTAAGAGCTATTTTGTTCGCCACGGCCAGCCGATCTACGAGAATCCGTCGCCGGGAAACAAGGCGGGCGGGCTCACAACGCTCGAGGAGAAATCGCTCGGAGCGATTCAGAAGGGCGGGCGGGGGACCATCTCGCGCGTGCTGCGATACGGCGACCCGCTGCCGCCGGCCGCGCGCGGCGTATCGCTGCTCGAGTCGCCGGGCAACGACGCGGTTTCGTCGACGGCGATGGTGGTGAGCGGCGCGACGCTCCTCCTGTTCACGACGGGGCGTGGTACGCCGCTGGGTTTTCCCGTGCCGACGATCAAAGTCTCGTCGAACAGCGACATCGCGCAGCGCAAACCGCATTGGATCGATTTCGACGCCGGGCGTTTGCTCGGCGGGGCGACGAGCGCAGCGCAGCTCGATGACGAGCTCTTCGCGTTCGTGCTCGATGTGGCGTCGGGATCTCGCCTCGCGAAGAACGAGACGAACGACTATCGCGAGATCGCGATCTGGAAGGATGGAGTCACGCTCTAGATGAACGCACCGCCGAGGCTTTCACGCGAGCTCGTGGCGTCGCCGTTCATGGCGGACCGCGTCGACGTGGAAGCACCGCCGCCGGGAGCGCTCGATCTGCCCGAGCGCGTCGTGCAGTTCGGGACCGGCGCTTTTTTGCGCGGGTTCGCCGCGTGGTTCATCGACGAAGCGAATCGCGCCGGCCGGTTCGGGGGATCGATCGTCGCGATCGCGTCGACCGACAGCAAGCGCGACGCCGTGCTGAACGCGCAGGACGGATTGTACACGCTGGCGATTCAGGGCGGTTCCACTCACGTCGGACCCGAGCGGCCGCGAAATCGGATCATCGCGTCGCTGAGCCGCGCGCTGTCGGCGGGGACGCAGTGGGACGACGTGCTGAAGCTCGCACGCGATCCGAACATCCAGCTCGTGATCTCGAATACGACGGAGGTTGGGCTCACGCTCGACGCCGCCGACGCGCCCGACGCGAATCCGCCTCGTTCGTTCCCGGCGAAGCTCACGCGATTTCTCCGGGAGCGCGCCCGCGCGTTTGACTACGACGCGTCGCGCGGCCTCGTCGTTCTCCCGTGCGAGCTCGTGGACGACAACGGTGCCATCCTCGAGCGCCTCGTGCGCGAGACGGCGGCTTCATGGCGGCTCGGCACGAGATTCAGTGGCTGGATGGATCAGGCGGTCGTGTTCTGCAACACGCTCGTCGACCGAATCGTTCCGGGCGCGCCGTCGCGCGCAGAGATCGACCGGTTCGAGCGGGTGCACGGCTATCGTGACGGCATGCTGACGGCGTGCGAGAGCTACGCGCTCTTCGCGATCGAAGGCGACGACGACCTGCGCGCGCGGCTCCAGTTTCCCGGCGAGGATCCGCGAGTCGTCGTCGCCCCCGACATTCGGCCGTATCGTGAGCGAAAGATCCGCCTGCTGAACGGGGGACACACGATCGTCGTGCCGGTGGCGCTGCTCGCGGGTCTCGTGACCGTGCGCGACGCCGTGCGCGACCGTCGGGTCGGCGCGTTTCTCCGCCGCGCCATGCTCGACGAGATCGCGCCAAATCTCGATGCTCCGGGCGCGGAAGCCTTCGCCAGCGACGTGCTACGGCGGTTCGACAACGCGTACATCGACCACGCGCTTGTCGACATCACGCTGCACGGCACTACCAAGATGCGCGTCCGCGTCGTGCCGTCGATCCTGGCGGCCGCGTCGCGAACGGGCCGGCCGCCGGCCGCGTTGGCCTTCGGTTTCGCGGCCTTTCTCGCCTTCATGCGCGGTGACGTGCAAGCCGAGCGACGGTCCGCGGGACTGGCCGTGCCGCCGGATGCCGAGGGAGAGCGCGTCCGCACCGTCTGGCAGTCGCTCACGCCGCGTACCGAGGACGAGTTCCTGGAGCTCGCCCGGCGTGTGTGTGCGGACGAATCGCTCTGGGGCACGGATCTGGCCGCGATCCCCGCTTTCGTCGAGTTGGTCGGCGAGCACCTCATGCGAATCTGCGCGAACGGGGTACTTTCAGCGCTCGACGCCCAGCTCACGGAATCGGTGACGCTCACATGACAGTTCCCGCCCCGCGCTCGACAGCCGAAATGATGCCCGACCGCCTGCGCGCCGCGCGCGTCGTGCCGGTCATCACGATCGACGATCCCGACGACGCCGTCCCGCTCGCGCGCGCTCTCTCGACCGGCGGCCTGACGTGCGCCGAAATCACGTTTCGCACGCCGCGCGCCGCGGAAGCGATTCGACGAATCTCGGCCGAGGCGCCGGATCTACTCGCCGGTGCCGGCACGGTGCTGACGCCCGCGCAGGTCGATGCCGCGCGCGACGCCGGCGCGCAATTCGTCGTCGCGCCGGGACTCAATCCGCGAGTCGTCGAGCACTGCAAGGCGCTCGGGCTTCCCGTGTACCCGGGCATCGCGACGCCGACGGAGGTGGAGGCGGCGCTCGAGCTGGGCCTCACCACACTCAAGTTCTTTCCCGCCGAACCGATGGGTGGACTCGGCTACCTGAAAGCGATCGCGGCGCCGTTCGTCGGCGTGAACTTCATGCCGACGGGGGGAGTCAGCGCCACGAACGTCGCGGCGTATCTCGCGTTCGATCGCGTCGTCGCGTGCGGCGGGTCGTGGATGGCGCCCACCGACTGGATCGCCGCGAAACAGTTCGACCGCATTCGCGAGGAGTCGCGCCGCGCGTCGGACATCGCGCACGGGCGCGCGCAGGCGGCGGTCGCCCCGGCCGGAGCGTTCGCGTGAGCTGCGTCGTCGCGCTCGGCGAGGTGATGTTGCGACTCAAATCGCCGGCGTTCGAGCGGCTGTTCCAGTCGCCGACGCTCGAGGCGACGTTCGGCGGGGCCGAGGCGAACGTCGCGGCGTCGCTCGCGCAATTCGGCATTCACGCCCGATTCGTGAGCGCGGTGCCGGCGAACAACGTCGGCGATGCGTGCCTCTCCTCGCTCCGCGCGTTCGGCGTCGACGTTTCGGCCGTACGCCGATCCGGAGAACGACTCGGCGTCTATTTTCTCGAGAACGGAACGAACCAACGTCCGTCGCGCGTCACGTACGACCGCGCCGGGTCGTCCATCGCGTCGGCTCGGGCGGCGGACTTCGATTGGAACGCGGTCTTCGCGGACGCGGACTGGTTCCACATCACCGGCGTGACGCCGGCGATCAGCGCTTCGGCGGCCGAGTTGTCGGTCGCGGCGGCCAAGACGGCGCGAGAGCGCGGCCTTACCGTCTCGTGCGACTTCAACTTCCGGAAGAGCCTCTGGAAGTACGGCAAGCGCGCCCCCGAAGTGATGCGCGAGCTCGTGAGCTTCGCGACCATCGGCGTGGCGAACGAAGAAGACTGTCAGAACGCGCTCGGCATCGAGGCTGACGTGAACGTCGAGGGCGGCGACTTGGCGCACGAGAAATACCGTGCTCTCGCCGAGAAGGTGCTGGCCGCTTTTCCGAAGCTGGAGAAGCTCGCGATCACGCTGCGGGAAAGTCACAGCGCGGATCACAACGGCTGGAGCGCCGTGCTGCACAACCGGAAGCAGATGCTCGGGAGCCGGCATTACGACATCGCCGACATCGTGGATCGTGTCGGCGCCGGCGACTCGTTCGCGGCCGGCCTGATCTATGGATTACGGCAGTATCGCGACGACGGCAAGGCACTCGAGTTCGCGACCGCGGCGTCGTGCCTCAAGCACTCGATCTCCGGCGACATCAATCGTGTCGGCGTCGCCGAGGTCGAAGCGTTGATGGCCGGCGACGCGAGCGGCCGAGTGAAGCGCTAGAGGCGGAGGAGAGAGGACCGATGGCGACCCCAGTCGATACGCGGCGAGACACGACGGAATCGGAGCTGACGGCGTCCGGTGCCGCCGGGGGTGCGCTCGCCGGGAGCGGTGCGCTCGCCAAGGTGGGACGGTATCGCTGGACGATCTGCGCGCTGCTCTTCTTCGCGACGACGATCAACTACATCGACCGCCAAGTCATCGGCATCCTCGGCCCGACGCTCCAGCGCGATCTTGGATGGAACGAGCAGCAGTTCGCCGACGTCGTGTCGTGGTTCACGATCGCGTACGCGATCGGGTTCCTGTTCGCCGGGCGCATCATGGACCGCTTCGGCACGCGGCGCGGCTTTGCCGGGTCGGTCACGGTGTGGAGTCTATCCGCGATGGGAATGGCGCTCGCGCGGACGGCATCGGGTTTCAGCATCGCTCGCTTCGTCCTCGGCCTTGGCGAGTCAGGAAACTTCCCGGCGTCGATCAAGACGGTCGCCGAATGGTTCCCGTCGCGCGAACGCGCGCTGGCGACCGGCGTGTTCAACGCGGGGTCGAACGTCGGCGCGATCATCACGCCGATCCTCGTGCCGTGGATCGCGCTCAACTGGGGATGGCGGCCGGCGTTCATCGCGACGGGTGCGCTCGGATTCCTGTGGCTGATTCCGTGGCTCATGATCTATCGGCCGCCGCGCGAGCACCCGAAGTGCGGCCCCGCCGAGTTGGCGCACATCTCGAGCGAGCCGGTCGAATCGGGGAGGGGGAAGCGCGTCCGGTGGACACAGCTGGTGCGCCACCGCCAGACGTGGGCGTTCGCCGTCGGCAAGCTGATGACGGACCCCATCTGGTGGTTCTATCTATACTGGCTGCCGAAGTTTCTCGACTCGCGATACGGCATCAAGCTGTCGCAGATCGCGATGCCGCTCATCGTCATCTATCTGCTCGCCGACGTCGGCTCGGTGTTCGGCGGATATCTCTCCGGCGCGTTTATCAAGCGCGGCTGGTCGGTGAACGCGGGGCGGAAGACGACGATGCTCATCGCGGCGCTGGTGATCGTGCCGACGATGTTCGCGCCGTCGGCGACGAACATGTGGGTCGCGGTCGTGATCGTCGGCGTGGCGGCGGCGGCGCACCAATGGTGGTCAGCGAACATCTTCACGCTGTCGAGCGACATGTTCCCGCAGTACGCGGTCGGCTCGGTGGTCGGCATCGGCGGATTCTTCGGCGCGATCGGCGGTACGCTGTTCCAGCGCGGCACGGGCTGGGTGCTGCAGCACAACGGCAGCAACTACACGCCGATCTTCTTCGTGTGCGGCACGGCGTACGTCGCCGCGCTGATCGTGATTCATCTTCTCGCGCCGCGGCTCGAGCGCGCGTCGCTCGACAAAGACACTGCCGCCGACAGGGACTGAGCCGATCATGACGACCAGGCGCGATTTTCTTCGAGCGCTCGGCGCCGGCGCCGCGGTGATGACGCCACTCGGCGCGGCGGGTTGCAACGCGAGCCCGACACCGTCGCCTCGGCCCTCGGCCGACCGGGGATGGGAGCTCGTGCCGGAGATTCTCGCGCGGATCAAACCGCCGGTGTTTCCCGATCGCGAGTTCGACATCACGCGCTTCGGCGCGGTCGGCGACGGCCGGACTGACGCGACGCAGGCGATCGGTCGCGCGATCGCGGCCTGCACGAGCGCCGGTGGTGGACGCGTCGTCGTGCCGGCGGGGCGCTTCGCGACGGGGCCGATTCATCTCCGGAGCAACGTCGAGCTGCACGTCGTGCGCGACGCGACGCTGCTCTTCGACCGTGATCCGCGCCGCTACCTGCCCGCCGTGCTGACGCGGTTCGAGGGCACGGAGCTGATGAACTATTCGCCGTTCATCTATGCGTTCGATCAGCAGAACGTCGCGATCACGGGCGAGGGCACGCTCGACGGCCAGGCCGATCGTGCGCACTGGTGGCCGTGGAAGGGATCGGCGGACTTCGGTTGGTCGCGCGGCGCTCCGAACTACAACGCGTCGCGTCAACGGCTGCTCGAGATGGCCGAGCGCGGCGAAGCGGTCGAGCGACGCCGGTTCGGCGAGGGCGACTATCTCCGCCCGCCGTTCATCCAGCCGTACCGCTGCCGCAACGTGCTGATCGAGAACGTGTCGATCGTGAATTCGCCGATGTGGGAGATCAATCCCGTGTTGTGCGAGAACGTCACGGTGCGCGGCGTGAAGATCTCCAGCCTCGGGCCGAACAACGACGGCTGCAATCCTGAGTCGAGCCGCGACGTGTTGATCGAGCGCTGCGTGTTCAACACCGGCGACGACTGCATCGCGATCAAGTCGGGGCGCAACGCCGACGGCCGCAGGGTGAAGACACCGAGCCAGAACATCATCGTCCGCAACTGCGAGATGCGCGACGGTCACGGCGGCGTCACGATCGGGAGCGAGATCTCGGGCGGGTGCTGGAACGTGTTCGCCCACGATTGCCGCATGGACAGCCCGCGTCTGGACAACGTGCTGCGCATCAAGAACAACGCGATGCGCGGAGGCGTGGTTCGCGACATCTACATGCGCGACGTCACGGTGGGACAGCTGGCCAACGCCGTGCTCTCGATCGACTTCACCTACGAAGAGGGCGCAAAGGGCTCGTTCACACCGATCGCGCGCGACATCGCTATGCGGAACGTCACGAGCCGCGAGAGCAAGTACGGTCTCTACCTACGAGGCTTCGCCAACGCGCCGATCGAACGGGTGCGCGTCGTCGACTGCCACTTCGGTGGCGTCGAGAACGGGAACGTGCTGGAGCACGTGAACGGACTCGATACCGCGGGCACGACGATCAACGGAGCGCCGGTGCGGTGAACAGTCGCGCGCTGGTGATCGCGCTCGCGCTGCCTGCGTTGGCGCAGACGCAGAGCCCGGCGCGGCAGAATCCGGCCGGCCAGCAAGCGTGGTCGCTGCGCGTCGCGCAATCCGTCATGCGGCGAAGCCCGGTCGCCGTCTTTGACAGGTGGGATTACACCGCGGGCCTCGTGCTTCTCGCGACACAGCGGCTCGCCGCGCAGACGGGCGACGCGCGCCTGGCCGACTACGTGAAGCGCAGCATCGACTCTCTCGTCATGCCGGACGGCACGATCAAGACGTATCGCCAGGCCGACTTCAACCTCGACCAGATCAACGAGGGTCGCGTTCTCTTCGCGCTCTCGGACGCGACCCATGACCCGCGGTACCAGCGTGCCGCCGACCAGCTGCGCGCGCAGCTCTCTGCCCAGCCGCGAACCGCCGGCGGCGGCTTCTGGCACAAGCAGATCTACCCCGAGCAGATGTGGCTCGACGGCTTGTACATGGCCGAGCCCTTCTACGCGCAATACGCGCAGCGCCACGCCGACACGGCGGCGATGACCGACGTCTCGCGCCAATTCCTGCTCGTCGCGCGGCACCTCCGCGATTCGTCGACTGGACTCTACTACCACGCCTGGGACTCGGCGCATCGGCAACCGTGGGCCGATCCCACGACCGGACGATCGAAGAACATTTGGGGCCGGGCGGTCGGTTGGTATCTCATGGCGGCAGTCGACGTGCTCGACTACATGCCGAAGAATCATCCCAACAGGCCGGCACTCATCCACATCGTGCAGCAACTCGCCGATGCGGTCGCGCGGGTGCAAGACACGAGCGGAGTCTGGTGGCAGGTGCTCGGTCAGCCGAACCGCCCGCGCAATTATCTCGAGGAGTCCGCGTCGGCCATGTTCACGTACTCGTTCGCCAAGGGCGCGCGAATGGGCTACCTGGCGCCCAAGTACCACGCGCTCGCCACGCGCGCCTTTGACGGCATGCTCCGACAATTCGTGACCACGGACGCCGACGGACTCGTTTCGATTCGCGGCATCTGCAAAGTCGCTGGACTCGGCGGCAATCCGCCGCGCGACGGGACGTACGAGTACTACGTCAGTGAGCCTGTCGTGTCCGACGACTACAAGGGCATCGGCGCGTTCATGCTCGCCGCCATCGAGCTGGGACGATGAGCGTTCTCGACGCGTTCTCGCTCGCCGGCAAGACGGCGCTGGTCACGGGGGCGAGCCGGGGGCTCGGTCGCGGCCTGGCGATCGCGCTGGCCGAGGCCGGCGCCGACGTCGCGTGCGCGAGCTCGCGCCCGGACGGCGCGCGCGAGACCGCGGAGTGCGTTCGCTCGTTGGGACGACACGCGTGGACGATCTCCGCCGACCTCGCCGACCGTCGCGCACTCAACGCGATGGCGGATGAAGTGGAGCGCCTCGCGGAGGTGGACATTCTCGTCAACAACGCGGGCGACATCGCGCGGCACCCCGCCGAGAAGTTTCCGATCGACGATTGGGACCGCGTGCTGCGAACCAACCTCGACGCCGCGTGGCTGCTCAGTCAGCGCTTCGGCGCTCGGATGGTCGAGCGCGGATCGGGGGGGGGAAAGATCGTCAACATCGCGTCCGTGCTGTCGTTCAGCGGCGGGCTCACGGTCGCGGCGTACGCGGCGAGCAAGCACGGTATCGTCGGACTGACGAAAGCGCTCGCCAACGAGTGGGCGTCGCGCAACGTGCAGGTCAACGCCATCGCGCCCGGCTATTTCGCCACCGACAACACACAGGCGCTTCGCGAGAACGCGCCGCGCGTCGCGCAGATCAACGCGCGCATACCCGCGGGGCGGTGGGGAGAACCGGCCGATCTCGCGGGCGCCGTCGTGTTCCTCGCGTCGGACGCCGCCAACTACGTCAACGGTCACGTCCTCGTGGTGGACGGCGGCTGGATGGCTCGCTGACGCACGGAAACCGCCATGCATCATCTGCCGGACGCCCAACGGGCGAGACACCTTTCCGCTGACGAGCTGCGCGCGGCGTTTCTCGTGCGCGGGCTGTTCAGCGCGGGTCGGCTCACGCTCAAACACGTCGATCTCGATCGTGTGATCCTCGGCGGAGCAGTGCCACTCGGTGAAACGCTCCCGCTGGATCCTCCCGCGTGGCTCGCGGCCGAGCACTTTCTGGAACGCCGAGAGCTGGGCGTGCTGAACATCGGCGGGCCCGGGGTCGTTCGCGCGGCGGGCACGAGCTTCGAGATGCAGCCGCGCGATGTGGTCTATCTCGGGCGCGGCACGCGCGACGTGTCGTTCGGCAGCTCGAGCGCCGAACGGCCCGCGCGCTTTTACCTCGTCAGCTATCCGGCGCACGCGACGCACCCGTCCGCGCGAATCGCGCGCGCCGACGCCGACGCGTCGGATCTCGGCACCGAGGCGGGTGCCAACCGACGGCGCCTGGCCAAATACATCCACCCCGGTCGCGTGCAGACGGCCCAGCTGCTCATGGGCGTAACGACGTTGGCGACGGGCAACGTGTGGAACACGATGCCGAGTCACCGCCACGTGCGGCGCACCGAGGTCTACCTGTACTTCGATCTACCGGAGAAGGACGTCGTCATGCATCTGCTCGGCGAGCCCGGCGAAACGCGCCACGTGGTCGTGCGGAACGAGGAAGTGGCGCTCTCGCCGGCGTGGTCGATTCACTCGGGGTGCGGCACCGCGGCCTACTCGTTTTGCTGGGCGATGGGCGGCGAGAACCAGGATTTCTCGGACATGCAAGCGGTCGACATGAGGGAACTGAAATGACCCGCCATCTAGGCTTGGTGCTCGCCGGAATCGTCGCCGTCGCTCCCGCTGCCGCCGCGCAGGGAGCCGGATTCGCGGTCAGAGTACAGAACACGCTGACCATCGCCCGCCCCGACGAGACGATCGGCATCCGGTGGGCCGACGTTCGCTCGCACATCCCGAGCGCGGCGCCGGGGTCGGTGCGCGTGCGGTCGAGCGCGGGCGACGAGATCGTGTCGCAGGTCGTCGACAACGACGGCGACGGGACGGTGGACGAGTTGATCTTCCAAGGGTCCTTCACGGCGGGCGAAGCGAAGCGGTTCATCGTCGAGAGCGGGGCGCCGGGATTTGCCCAGCCGAAGCTTCGCGCCTATGCCGTTCACGAGGACCCGCGCGACGACGTCGCGTGGGAGAGCGATCGCATCGCGTTTCGCATCTACGGCCAGGGACTCTGGAAGGTCGACTCGCTCAACAGCAGCGGCGTCGACATTTGGGTCAAGCGCGTGCGCGATCCGATCGTCGACAAGTGGTACGCCAAGGGCCACGACGAGTACCACCACGACAACGGCGAAGGCGCCGACTTCTTCGACGTCGGCGAATCGCTCGGCGCCGGTGGGACGGGGATCTGGCGCGGCGATAAGCTGTATCGCGCGCTCAACTTCAAGGGATGGCGCGTCATCGCGCCGGGGCCGGTGCGGGCGATCTTCGAGCTGCAGTATCAGCCGTGGGACGCCGCGGGACTGCGTGTGTCGGAAACGAAGCGTGTCTCGCTCGACGCGGGGCACAACCTCAACCACGTCGTCAGCATCTTCAAGACGGACGACGCCTCGGCCGACATCCCGTGGGTGACGGGCATCGTGAAGCGCCCCAGCGTCGTCGGGTTCGAGAGCAAGGCGAAGTCGTGGGCGTGGCTCGCAGAGTGGGGGCCGGTCGTTCCGAAAAATGGCGGCCACGGCGATCTCGGCATCGGCATTCTCCTGCCGCGCGACGCGGTCGTCGACTGGAAGGAGACGAACGACCACTACATGGCGGTGTCGCACGCGAAGTCGGGCGAAGCGATGAGCTACTACATCGGCGCCGGTTGGACGGCGAGCGGCGACTTCCACGACGTGCGCGACTGGTGGAACTACCTCGACCAACAGGCGCAGCGCATCGCCACGCCGTTGTCGGTCACGATCGAGGCACGGCCATGAGACGCGTGGGCGTCGCGCTGGCGCTCGCCTGCGTCGCGGCGGCGGCCGCTCGCGCTCAGGACACGCGCAACGTCGTCGAGCCGAAGCGTCCGGAGTCGTGCGCTGTCCTCAATGCCGAGTTGTCGCCCGTCGCGGACACGACGATCGCCGACGGCGACGAGTCGAAGCTCGACACGCGTCGCATTCAGGCGGCCATCGACCATTGCGGGGCGGGGCGTGCCGTCGTGTTGCGCGCCGCCGGCGCGAAACGCGCGTTTCTCAGTGGGCCGCTCACGCTGCAGCGAGGTGTGACGCTCCTCGTCGACACGAATGCCATTCTCTTCGGCTCGCGCGACCCGCGCGAGTACGACATCGACGGCCGTTGCGGTACCGTGGACGAGAAGGGTCACGGCTGCAAGCCGCTCATCGCGGCAAACGGCGCCGTCGGCGTCGGCGTCATGGGCCCGGGGACGATCGACGGGCGGGGCTGGGCCAAGCTGCTCGGCAAGAACGTCTCGTGGTGGGACCTCGCGCAGGACGCGAAGGTGCGCAATCTGTCGCAGAGCTGCCCGCGCCTCATCGTGCTCACGAAATCGGACGGCGCGGTGCTGTACGATGTCACGCTCAAGAACTCGGGCAACTTCCACGTCGTGTTCGACCACGGGTCCGGATTCACGGTGTGGGGCATCCGCATCGACACGCGCGATCCGCGGGCCCGAAACACGGACGGCGTCGATCCGACGAGCGCGACGAACGTCACGATCACCCACAGCTACATCAATACCGGCGACGACGACGTGGCGATCAAGGCGGGGAAGGTCGCCAGCACGCACATGACGGTCTCGCACAACCATTTCTATCGCGGCCACGGCATGTCAATCGGCAGCGAGACGGACGGCGGCGCGAGCGCGATTCGCGTATTCGATCTCTCGGTCGAGGGCGCGGACAACGGACTGCGCATCAAGTCGAACGCGAGCCGAGGTGGGTTGGTCCGCGATATCGAATATCGCGATGTTTGCATCCGGCGCACGAAAGAGCCAATTCTAATGGACACGCACTACACGGCGTCGCCGGAGACCACGGGCAAGCTGATCCCCGAGTACCGCGACATCCGTCTCGCCGACGTGCGCGTGCTCGACGGCGGGAAGGTGACCCTCGACGGGTACGACGCTTCGCGCCGCCTCGAGATCGCGTTCAACAACGTCGTGTTCGACGACCCGAAGGCGATCACGTTGCTCGCCCAACACGTCACGCTTACTCGTGGACCGGGGC
Organism: Gemmatimonadaceae bacterium; assembly: GCA_036003045.1. Classification (NCBI taxonomy): domain Bacteria; kingdom Pseudomonadati; phylum Gemmatimonadota; class Gemmatimonadia; order Gemmatimonadales; family Gemmatimonadaceae; species Gemmatimonadaceae bacterium. The sequence goes on along the minus strand of DASYSS010000042.1, from coordinate 4,335 downwards.
CGTCGAACCTCACGGTCGCCGGCGAGGACGTGAAGCTCACCGGCACACCGTCGGACGCGCCGCCGAATGCGTGCACCGGGAAGTTCGTCCCGATGCCGGCGATGGCGTCGGCCGGCAGCTCGGGGGGGGCGCATTACGCGGCCGTCGTCGACGCGAAGTTTCGAGGGACGGACGGCGATAGCTCGACCGGCACGCCGACCTTTCACACACTCGGCGCGGCGCTGACGGCACTTCCACCGAACGGCGTTGGGCGCGCGGCGATCCTGATGAAGAATGGTCGCTACCACGAGAAGCTCACCATTGATCGGCCCTACGTCTCACTGGTCGGGGAAAGCCGAGACGGCACGATCCTCTCGTACGACGCGGCCGCCGACACGCCGAATCCCGGTGGCGGCACGTACGGCACGCGCGGCAGCTTCACGCTTCGCGTCGTGGCGCCTGATTTCCGCGCCGAAAACCTCACGGTCGAAAACGCATTCGACTATCCGGCCAATGTCGCCAAGCCCGATAGCGACAGAACGAAGCTCAAGAACATGCAAGCCGTCGCGCTGATGCTCGACCTGGGCTCCGACCGCGCGACGTTCGTGAACGTGAAGATCACCGGCTTCCAGGACACGCTCTTTCCAAACTCGGGCCGCAGCTATTTCGCGCGCTGCGAGGTGTGGGGGCACGTCGACTTCATCTTTGGTGCCGGGCAGGCGGTGTTCGACGACTGCGACATCGTGTCGCGCGATCGCGGGAGCAAGACGAACAACGGATACGTGACGGCGGCGAGCACCGACCTCGGCCAGCCCTACGGCTTTCTCTTTCTGCGCAGCCGCTTGAAGAAGGAGCGGCCGTCGATGTCACCGAATTCGGTGACGCTCGGCCGGCCGTGGCATCCGTTCGCCAACCCGCGCGCCGTGGCGAGCGTGGCCTTCATAGCCTGCTGGATGGACGACCACATCGGCGAGCGCGGGTGGGATCGGATGTCGTCGGTCGACTCGACCGGCACGCGTGTGTGGTACGAGCCTGCGTCGGCACGTTTCGCGGAGTATGGAACGAAGGGTCCGGGCGCCGTGCACAGCGAGGCGCGTCGTGTGCTGAGCGAAACGGACGCCGCGCGCTACACCGTGGGCGCGGTGCTGTCGGGCTGGACGCCGCTCATCGGACAGACGGCTAGATAGCAGCAGGCCGTCCGCGTCCCGATTTGTACGCGTAAGTTCACTCCACTCGTACTGGAACGCGAATCAGCAACCCGTGGTTTCCAGTGGCGCCCCGCACCTCGAGGCGAAGGATGCCCGGGGCCGTCGGCGTATACTCGGCGTCGTAGGTCTCTCCGAGGCTGACGATTTGCTCGGCGATCCGGATCGCGCGGGCCGATGCCGGAAGATCGAACGCGTCCTTGGCGATCGGCTGCCAGCGCACGAGCATCGTGTCTCGCGCGATCGCCGCGACGCTGTCCGGTCGCGCGGTGAGCCAGAACAGCGGTGCGGCTGTTCCGGCGGCGGTTGAGAGATTGAGAAACCGAAAGCGCGCAGCGTGCCCGACGTGAAGCACGATGGTGTCGGGGTTCGTTGTCCCGTCGATCTCGAGCGGGTGTTCTCGGTCGCGTGGTTGTTGTCCCTTGAGAAAAAAAACGTGGTCGTCCGGATCGTTGACGGCGCGCCGCTCGTGCACGATGAGCGCACCCTCGAGCCCCGCGAGCTCTTCGCGCATCTCGTCGACGTGCGTATGGTACATGAACGTGCCGGCGCGCGGCGGTGTGAAGCGCGCAACGAATGAGTCTCCCGGCGCGATCGCGGGAGCCAGATGCGTTCCGGAACCGCTGAACCCCGGCGCGCCGTCCGCATAGCTGTCTTCGACCTCCACGCCATGCCAGTGCACGCTCGTCGGCTGGGCCATGTGGTTCACGATCGTGATCGCGACCGGCTCGCCGCGAACGAGGTCGAGCTGCGGGCTCCAGTCGGTGTGCGTATCGACGCGCCGACCACTCTCCTCGAGCACGAACGACATGCGCGGCAATGTCCCCGCCGTGGCCGGGGTCTCCTCGGCGACGAGTCGAAGGTGTCGCTCCTGTGACGGATGACCCGCGCCGACGGCGCCCGGTCGCGACGCGACGATCGCGCCGATGACGAGGCCGGCCATGTCCCGCATGTCGGGATCGTCGGGCATCGCGATCATCGCGTACGGTGTGTTGTGCAGGGCGAAGTGACAGTGGAACAGCCAATTTCCCGGGCGCTCGGGCGACCAGGTCAGCGACATACTTGCCAGCGCCGTGAGCAGCTGCGTGACGACCAGCTGTCCGCGCGCCGGGCGACTGGTCGAATCGATCAGCGGACCGGACAGCGCGTCGACGCGATAGTAGAAGCCGTGCAGGTGCATCGGATGGTCCTGCGAGGACGCGTTCACCACTCGCCAGTGCAGCGAGTCGCCGACCGTGGCGTGAATCCGGTCCGTCAACGGCCATTCGGTGCCGTTGATCGTATACATGAATCGGCGGCCACGGCATTCACCCAACGCGCGTGCACGATCCCCGGAGGTCGTGTCGTCGCACGCCGACGATAGGGAATCTTCCGTCGCCATGATGACGAAGAGGCGATCGGTTGGATGCGACGTTATGCCGGCGCTGTCGACGACGATCGTGCCGGCGAGCACGCCGGCGATATGCGAGATCTTGCTCGCGCCGTCGGGCAGCGTGCCACGGTAGACGTAGCTGCCCGGCACCGTCGCAGGCGCGGAGAGCGTATCGACCGTGTTGGGCGCGATGATCACGGAATCCATGGCCGTGATGCGGTCCGGCGCACCGTGCACCGCGGCAGGCACGATGAAGGTGAGCGGCTTGTCGAGCGAGTTGCGAATCGTGAGCCGGAGCTGCGTTCCAACGGGGACTCGGAGCAACGGTCCGGGCATGAGTGGTGGTTTACCCTGTTCCGAGAACGCCGCGACCGTCATCGGCTGACGAGTGCCGCTGAAGCGCCACAGGCTGGGCTTTGCCTCGAGCGCAACCGTCAACACGCCATCGTGAAGCATCCCGGCGCTCGTGGTGTTTGGATTCGGGCGCACCTCCGGAGCGGCGGAGCTCACGCTCGTCCGTGCGCCTGCGATGCATGTGACGAGCAAAGAGATGACGGTTACGGCGCGGCGAAGGTTGCGCGTCGGCTGCCGTTTCTGTCCAGTCAGCGTCGTCATCGTACTCCTCTCATAGTCCGGGTTGCGTGGCTCGCCACGCGGCGAGGCCCAGCTGCAAGTGAGTCATATAAGATTGAGGCAGCAGGCCGCGCAACAGCTGCAGATCGCTTGTCAGCTTCAGCGTTCCTCTGAAAGTCAATATGCCGTGAGCACAGCGCGACCACGCGGTCGTTGAGCACGGCCGCTTCTTGCGCAACGACGTTCACCCAGATCGAGAAAACGGCAGCTCCTTCTCCTCGTCTGATCGAGAGCAACTCCGCATCGAAGTCGTCTTCAAGCGCCTCTACGTCGGGGAGACACGAGCGTGTGTTCGAAGGAGGTGGCCCATTCGCGTTACCGGGTGAATGACGCGATCCTGCTACGCCATCGCTCCCAAACGTTGAGTCGGGCGCACCTCCGGTCTTCGGACGTCCAGGTGTTGCTGCAACCACTCCGAGTACGTCCACTGCTCCTTCAACATCCAATAGATGTAGCCACACAGCTTCCGCGCCGCGGCGCTGGTCGCTTTCGGCTTGCCCTTCGCTCGCAGCAGATGGCGATAGTACGCCCCGACCGGCCCAGGCGCCAGCTTGAGCGTTTGTACAATCTCCACGAGAATCCACTTCAGCCAATGATTGCTCATCTTCGCGAGAGGCCCGTGAGTCGTCTTGCCCCCCGAACTCCGCGTCGTCGGCACCAGCCCCGCGTAGGCAGCGAGCTGATGACTTGACGGAAATCGATCGATCGGGCCAATCTCGGCGTGCAGGAATAACGCGCCAAACACGCCCACACCCGGAATCGTCGCCAGTCGCTGCGCGGTCAGATCAGATCGGGCGTCGCGCTTCACCTGAGAGTCGAGCCGCGCGATCTCCTTCGTCAGCACATCGTGCAGGTGCAATAATCGCTGCGTCTCGGCGGCCAAGACGGGCGACAGCGCGACCGCCTCGAGCCATGCGCGACCCGCCTTGCCATACAGATCGCTCCGCGAGAAGAGCTGGTTCTCGGCGGTGAGATGGCCGTGAATGCGATTCTTGATCCGGGTCTGCTCACGGACGAGGAACGCCCGACCGCGGAGCAGTTGTCGCCGCCGGCGCGTGTCGAGGTCCGGCACCCAAATCGTCGGCAGCAAATTGCTGCGAAGCAGTTCGCCGAGTTTCCGGGCATCGATGATGTCCGTCTTCGATC